>NZ_VRUX01000142.1:0-8912 GCF_008039885.1 Methylobacterium sp. WL103 | reverse complement strand
GGCATAGGTCTCGGCCTCATGTTCGCTGAGGCCGGCGGCCTCCTCGGCGCTCTGACGGGCACCGGCCTCAGCGAACATGAGGCCGAGACCTATGCCGAAGGCGTGCGCCGCGGCGGCACCCTCGTCACCGCCCGCGTCGAGGACGGCCAGGCCGACCGCATCCTGGCGATCCTCGATCGGCACGGGTCGATCGATCTCGACGAGCGGGCGCAGGGCTGGCGGGCACAGGGCTGGACCGGCGGCATGACCGGCGCCGAGGTCGGAGCCGGCGAGGTCGGGTCGACGGCGATCGGGGCCGCAGCTTCGACCACTACCGGTCTCGACACCGAAAGCGGCCATACCCTGCTGCCAGTGGACGAGCCCCGCACCGCCGGCACCCCGCCGGCGCCGAGCCAGACCTTCGGTTCGGATCGCCGTTGAGCGAAGCTCGCGATCAGGTCATCTGCTTGCGGGCGAACAAGGCGGCGGCGAAGAACAACGCCGCGCCGGCCGCGACGAGACTGCTCATCAGCAGCCGTCGCGGCTGGGTCGAGGACTCCGCCAGGACCGGCTCGACGATCGGGCTGAAGAACTCGATCTGCCGGGCGGCGATGATCCGCGCGCGCTCGTTGGCGGCGATCACCTTGGCGTAGTATTTTTCCGTATCCTTGCGCTCGTTGTCGAGCGCCTCGAACCGTGTCAGCGTGTCGGACAGCAGGCGCTTCTGCTCCGGATCCTGGCTCGCCGACTGGTGTTCGATCCGGTTGATGTTATCGTCGAGGTCCTTGATCTGGGCCTTCATGTCGAGGATGCGGCGCGATTCCGGAGCGAGGTCGCGCAGCGACATCGTCAACTGCACCGAAAGGTTGATGCGCGCGGCCCTAAGCTCGGCGATCACCTTCAGGTTCGTTTCGTTGGCCTTCTGCGCATCGAGCACGCCGTCACGGTTGCGCAGGTCGCGCACCGCGAGGCGGATCTTCGCCAGGCGCTCCTCCGCCAAGCGCATCTCGCGATTGCTCTCGGCGACCGCATCGTTGCGCGCGCGCATGGTGAGCTCGTTCACCATGCGCTCGGCTTCCGTCATCACCGCCTTCGTGATCGCCAGCGACTCGGCCGGATCGAAGGCCGTCACCGTCAGCGACATGATGCCGGAGCTGCCCTCGAGGTCGATGGCGACGCGCTCGCGCCAGTACTTCAAAAACTTCTCGATCGGCTTCTCGGGATCGAAGCGCGAGAGGAAGTCGATCTGGTCGCGGCTGAACCATTCGCGGATCGGCAGCTTGGCCTGGATCACCTCCAGCATCGGACGGCTAAGGACGTACTGGTGGGTGATCAGCACGTCCTGAGCCAGCAGCTCCTTGGGGACGCCGGCATTGGTCCCGACCGCATCCGGCGTCGCCTTCTCGGCGCCGCCGAGGGCTGGGCGTAGCGCGAAGCGGGCCTCGGTGACGAAACGGTCGGAGGCGATCGGGCCGTAATAGATGCCGCCCGCGACGGTCGGCAGGACGAAGCACAGGACGAACAGGATCGGTAGCCACGGATCGCTCTTCACGTGGCTCTGGTAGGAGCGAATGCCCTTCTTGCGGTCGGCGAAGCGGGACAGTCGCGCGATCTGGCTCAGCGACTCCGCCACCGCCTTGGACCGGTCTGCGGTCGTCAGCGGCTGGCCCTGAGGGTTGCGGATCTCGACGTTCATGGACCTGCTAATTCCGTTGTCCGGGCGGATTTGGCGTCCACCCTCGGCGCATTGCGCGGCGAAACGATGTCTGCCCCGTGCGGCGACCTCACGCGTTCAGGCGCCGGTAGACCTCGATCGCGTCGTTGACGTCCTCGTATATGATGGCGCGGCCGTTGATCAGCACGATGCCCTGCGTGCACCACTCGCGGATCGTCTCCATCGAGTGGGACACCATGATGACGTCGGCGGACTTCCGCCGTTCGGCGAAGACTTCGGAGCAGCGCCGCTGGAAGCGCGCGTCGCCCACCGCCGTGACCTCGTCGATCAGGTAGCAATCGAACGGGATCGCCATGCTCATCCCGAAGGCGAGGCGCGAGCCCATGCCCGACGAGTAGGTCCGGATCGGAACGTCGAGGTAGCTGCCGAGCTCGGAGAAGTCCTCGACGTAGTCGAGCACGCGCTTCGGGTCCTCGCCGTAGACGCGCGCCACGAAGATCACGTTGTCCCGGCCGGTCATCATCGGGTGGAAGCCGCCGCCGAACCCGAGGGGCCAGGAAACCCGCAGAGCCCGCTTGATCTTGCCGCTCGTCGGCTCCTCGGTGCCGCCGATCATGCGCATCGTCGTCGACTTGCCGGCGCCGTTGATCCCGAGGATGCCGTAGCTGATGCCGGGCTTCAGCGTCAGCGACACCCGCTCTAGGATCGTGCGGCGATGGCCGTCGGTCTTGTAGATCTTGGTGACGTTCTCGAAGCGGATCACCGCAGGCCGATCTCCTCGACGCGCCTGGGTTGGCAGGCTGCCGAAGGCTGTTGCCCGCCGAAAGCGGCGAATCTGAGGATAGGCCCCGCCCGGCTCAGTCCACGGCCGGCGCGTGCAGCTCGGCGTTGGTGAAGCGCTGCTGCTCCTCCATGACCAGCGCGCCGAGCTCGCGCTTGATCGCGTTGAAGTCCTGACTCGACGGGTCGCGCGGACGCGGCATCGGTACGGTGACGTCGCGTTTGATCCGGCCAGGGCGGTAGGTCATCACCAGTATGCGGTCGGCGAGGTAGATCGCCTCCTCGATCGAGTGCGTCACGAACACGATCGTCTTGCGGTACTCCGACCATATGCGAAGGAGCTCGTCCTGAAGGGTCCGCCGGGTCAGCGCGTCCAGCGCCCCGAACGGCTCGTCCATCAGCATCACCGGCGGATCGAGCGCCAGAATGCGGGCGATCGCCACGCGCTGGCGCATGCCGCCGGACAGGTCTTTCGGATAGCGCTTGCGGAAGTCGGAAAGCCCCAGCGTGGCGACGATGCGATCGACGGCGATCGTGGCCTCCGGCTTGGGCACACCCTTGATATCGAGGCCGAAGCGGACGTTGTCCTCGACCGTCATCCACGGGAACAGCGCGTATTCCTGGAAGACCATGCCGCGGTCCGGCCCAGGCTGCGTCACCACCTTGCCGCCCATGGTGATCCGCCCGTCGGTGAGCGGGGTGAAGCCGGCGATGGCGTTGAGCAGGGTGGACTTGCCGCAGCCGGAGGGGCCGAGCAGGCACAGGAACTGCCCCTCCGGCACCGTGGTCGAAATGTCCTGGAGTGCCGCGACCGCGGCGGTCCCGGTGCCGAACACCTTCACGGCGTTCGCGACGACGATCTCTGCGGACTTGGATTGCCGGTCGGCGGACATGGGTGGCCTATCGCTCGAGGCCGCGATGCCAGCGCAGCAGGTGGTCGTTGAGACGGCTCATCGCGCCGTCGATGATTAAGCCGAGGATGCCGATCGTCAGCATGCCGCCGATGATCTTGTCCGACCACATGTACTCGCGCGCCTCGAGGATGCGGTAGCCGAGGCCGTCAGAGACCGCGATCATCTCGGCGACGATCACGACGATGAACGCGGTGCCGATGCCGATTCGCATCCCGGCGAGCACGTAAGGGCTCGCGGCCGGCAGGATCACCCGGCGGAACATCGTCCAAGAGTTGGCGCCGAGGTTCCGCGCAGCGCGGATGTAGATCGAGTCGACCTGCCGCACGCCGGCGATGGTGTTGACCAGCACCGGGAAGAAGGTGCCAAGCGCAATCAGGAATAGGGCCGGCGGGTTGCCGAGGCCGAACCAGACGATGGCGAGCGGTATGTAGGCGATCGGCGGGATCGGGCGCAGCACCTGTAGCAGCGGGTTGAACAGCCCATAGAGCCTGTCGCTCGTGCCGAGCATCAGACCGGTCGGCACTGCTAGCCCCGCACCGATGACGAAGCCCGCCAGAACCCGCGTCAGGCTCGACACCGCGTCGTGCGGCATCTCGCCTGAGAAGATCCAAGAGACGTAGCTCTCCTGGCCCGGCTCATAGGGGAGGGCGGGCAGCAGGCCCGCATACCACTTCACCGCCACCGAGCTCGGCGGCGGCAGTACGATCGGCGAGAACACGCCGACCCGGCTCAGGATCTCCCAGAGCACGAGCAGGCCGACCGGGACGAGGGCGCCCCGCAGCGAGGAAAGCCGCATCACGGGGTCTTCGATTCGGCCTTGATGCCAAGATCCGCCTTGGCCTTGTCGAGCAGGTCCGTCTTCACCCACTCGGCATCGCTCTTGGGCGGGGTCGTCATCTTACCGAGGCCGTACTTCATCATGTAATCGGTGGTGGTCTGCATGTGCCCGGCCGGCACGTCGTAGGTGTAGCTCGCGTTCGCCATGCCGTCGCGGAAGTCCTGGCTCGAAAGCTGGCCCTTGAACACGGACTCGCGCACGTACTTCTCGGCCAGCGCCGGGTCGTCGATGAAGGCCTTGGTCGCGGCCACGAAAAGCTTGAGCACCCGGCCGGCGATCTCCGGCTTCTCGTTGTACATCTTCTCGGTCATCACGAGCGGACGCACGGGGATGCCGATCGGCGTGTCGTAGGGCTTCACCACCTCGACGCCCCATCCGGCGCTGATCGCCTGAGTCGATTGCGGCTCCGACTGGCAGATCACGTCGACGTATTTCTGCGCCAGCGCCTGGTTCAGGTCGGCGTAGTTGTTGAAGTAAATCAGCTGCACGTCCTTGCCGGCGCGCTCGCCCCAGGTCATGCCGTGCTTGTCGAGCTCGGCGAGCAGCATCAGGTCCTGCGTGCCGCCGCGGACGGTGGCGACCTTGAGGCCTTTCACATCTTTTAGCGTTTTCACCGCGTCGAGATCGGGCCGCTTCAGGATGCGAACGCCGCCGTTGGCGAAACCCGCCACCACGTAGAGCTTCACGCCGTTGCCACGCGCCGCCACCGCGCCGTCGGCGCCCGAGGCCGAGATGTCGATCTGGTCCACCGCCATGGCGGGGTAGATGTCGGCGCCCTTGGCGAACTGCTTCTCGTCGATCTTCAGGCCGAACTTCGGGGCGATCTCCTTCATGTAGGAGATCGCCCCGTAGTGGGCAAACTTCAGGTTCCCGAGGCGGACGACGTCGTCGGCCCGCGCGGTGCCGGCGGCGAGAAGCAGGATCGCGGCGGCGGCGGCCGAGGCGCGCTTGAACATCGATGTCCTCCGGGTCGCAGGTCGTTCCGCCTGCCGTTCGCCCGGCGATGTACGCCGGGCGCTGCATTGACTAGGCGAGGCGCCGACTGAAAGTAAAGCGCAGGGAGGCGACGCCGTGACAGCTGTTGAAACGGATGAAACCGGCCGCATAGCCGTGGTCGGCTGCGGTACGCTCGGTGCCAGCTGGGCGGCCTTGTTCCTCGCGCACGGCTTCGACGTGGCGGCCTACGACACCGCGCCCGGCTTCGCGGACCGGCTCCGCGCTTCCGTCGCGCACGCGCTCGGCCAGCTGGGGGAACTCGGACTGCGTGGACGCGGGCGCCTGGAGACCTGCACCGCGATCGAGGCGGCCGTGTCCGGCGCGATCTTCGTGCAGGAGAACGCGCCCGAGGACGAGGCGGTCAAGCGGGCGGTGCTGGCCGAGCTCGACGCGCGGGCGGCGCCCGGCGTGATCGTCGCGTCGAGCACCTCGGCGATGCTGCGCAGCCGGATCGTCGCCGAATGCCGGACGCCGGAACGGGTGATCGTCGCCCACCCGTTCCACCCGCCGCACCTGGTGCCGCTGGTGGAGATCGTGGCGGGCGACCCGGCGACCGGCGAGCGCGCCGCCGCGTTCTACGCCCGGCTCGGGCGGCGCCCGGTGATCCTGCGGCGCGAGATGCCGGGCCACGTCGCCAACCGCCTCGCCTCGGCCCTGTACCGGGAGGCGGTGAACCTCGTCGCCGAGGGGGTGGCCAGCGTCGCCGACATCGACGCGGCCTTGTGCAACGGGCCGGGGCTGCGCTGGGCGGCGATGGGGCCGCACATGACCTATCATCTCGGCGGCGGGGCGGGCGGCATCCGGCACTACCTCGACCACCTCGGGCCGAGCCAGGTCCGCCGCTGGGAGAGCCTCGGCCGCCCCGAGCTGAGCGACGCGGTGAAGGATGCGATCGTCGAAGGCGTCGAAGCGGAGGCGGCCGGCCGCACGCTGCCCGAGCTGGAGGCCCGCCGCGACCGCGCGCTGATCGATATCCTGAAGGCCCGGACCGAGGTCGCCGGATCTTAGAGCATTTTCCCTGATCTCTGGATCACGGAAAATGCTCTAACCTGCTGTGTGGTCGCATTCTCTTCACACGAGCCGGCATCCACCTCGCTTGAAAATGCTCTAGCCGGCGCGCCGCTTCGCTCCGGCCATGCGCCCGACGCAACGTGAAGGCCGCAGCGGGCGTGCTATGCGCAAGCCCTCCTCGAACGCCAGCCGGTCCGCCATCCCGTGAACGCCGTGATGATCATCGTCCCGATCTTCGGGATCATCCTGATCGGCTGGGGCGCGGCGCTGGCCGGCCTGCTCTCCGACAAGGTGAGCGAGGGGCTTTCGGAATACGTCTTCGCCATCGCCGTGCCGTCGCTGATCATCGCGACGCTGACCCGGCCGGGCCTTGATGGCGAGATTTCCTGGGGCTACTGGATCTCCTATTTCGGCGGCGCCGGCATGTCCTGGCTCGCCGGGTCGCTGATCGCGCGGCGGCGCGCGGGCATCGAGCGGCAGGGCGCGATCCTGCACGGCTTCGCCGCCAGCCAGTCGAACACCATCTTCGTCGGCGTGCCGACCATCCTCCAGGCTTACGGCGAGGAGGGGGCGTTCCCGCTCTTCCTGCTACTCGCCGTCCACCTGCCGCTGATGATGGGCTGCGCCACCTTCCTGATCGAGGCGGAGGCCGGGCGTTCGCTCTGGCAGCGCCTGCGCGGCCTCGGCCTCGTGCTGATCCGCAACCCGATCTTCGTGGCGTTGCTGATCGGCATGGCGCTGAAGCAGGGCGGCATCGTCCCGTCCGGCATCCCCAAGGCGCTGATCGACATGTTCGCGGCCACGGCCTCGACCTGCGCGCTGATCGCGCTGGGCGCCGGCCTGCGGCGCTACCGCGTGCTGTTCGACCTGCCCGGTGCGGTGGTGATCGCGCTGTTGAAGCTCGTCGTCCACCCGCTGATCGTGTGGCTGCTCGCGACGAAGCTGTTTGTGATGCCGCCGGCCTATGCCGGCGTCGCGACGCTGTTCGCGGCGATGCCGGTCGGCATCAACGCCTACCTGCTCGCCATGCGCTACCGGACGGAAACCGGCCTGATCGCGGCCTCGCTCCTGGTCTCGACCCTGCTCGCCCCCTTCACCACCATCGCGTGGCTGACGCTGCTCGGCCGGGCGTGACAGCGGCGCGGGCCTGACCCTTCCCCGCGGCGGGCGCGGTGGAAGTCGCGGCCCATCCGGCTATCTTGCGGCGCAACGGCCGGCGAATCGCCGAACCGGCCGAGACCGTTTCGGAGAGGGATCGACCATGAACGCACCGATGCGCGCGCCCGCCGGAAGCGCCGGCCCCCTGGCCAAGGCGTCGGCCGCCTTCGTCTGGGACGACCCGTTCCTGCTCGAGGACCAGCTCACCGAAGACGAGCGCGCGATCCGCGACGTGGCGCAGGACTTCGCCCAGGAGCGGCTGCTGCCCGGCGTGGTGGACGCCTACGCCCAGGAGAAGACCGACCCCGATCTGTTCCGCCAGATGGGCGCACTCGGGCTGCTGGGCGTGACGATCCCCGAGGAGTACGGCTGCGCTGGCGCCGGCTACGTCGCCTACGGCCTCGTGGCGCGGGCGGTCGAGCGGGTCGATTCCGGCTATCGCTCGATGATGAGCGTGCAGTCGTCCCTGGTGATGTACCCGATCCACGCCTACGGCTCCGAGGAGCAGCGGCAGAAGTTCCTGCCGAAGCTCGCATCCGGCGAATTCATCGGCTGCTTCGGTCTCACCGAACCCGATGCCGGCTCCGATCCGGGCGGCATGAAGACCAAGGCCGAGAAGATCGACGGCGGCTACCGCCTGTCGGGGGCCAAGATGTGGATCTCGAACGCGCCCTTCGCCGACGTGTTCGTGGTCTGGGCGAAGTCCGACGCGCATGACGGCGCGATCCGCGGCTTCATCCTGGAAAAGGGCATGAAAGGGCTGTCGGCTCCGACGCTGAAGGGCAAGTTGTCGCTTCGGGCCTCGACCACGGGCGAGATCGTGATGGAGGGCGTCGAGGTCGGCGAGGACGCGCTGCTCCCCAACGTCTCCGGCCTCAAGGGCCCGTTCGGCTGCCTGAACCGGGCGCGCTACGGCATCTCCTGGGGCGTGATGGGCGCCGCAGAGGATTGCTGGCACCGGGCGCGCTCCTACACCCTGGAGCGCAAGCAGTTCGGCCGGCCGCTGGCGCAGACGCAGCTCATCCAGAAGAAGCTCGCCGACATGCAGACCGAGATCACGCTCGGATTGCAGGCATCCTTGCGCGTCGGCCGCCTGATGGACGAGGGAAAGATGGCGCCGGAGATGATCTCGCTGATCAAGCGCAACAATTGCGGCAAGGCGCTCGACATCGCCCGCACCGCCCGGGACATGCACGGCGGCAACGGCATCATGGGCGAGTACCACGTGATGCGTCACGCTCAGAACCTCGAGACGGTGAACACCTACGAGGGCACCCACGATGTCCACGCCCTGATCCTCGGCCGCGCGCAGACCGGGCTGCAGGCGTTCTTCTGATCTTCGTCTCGATAAGCGGATGTTTCGACGCGGGTCTCGGATCGCGCGGTACGATTTGCTCCCTCACGCGTTGTGCCACTGACGACGACATCTCGAACGCGTGAGAAACTGATGAAACGGATTGTCTTAGCGTCCGCCTTGATGGCCGGCGCGCTCGCCATGCTTCCCGCGACCGTCGACGCCCGCGGCTTCGGCGGCCGGGGCGGCGGCGGCTTCGGTGGCGGC
>NZ_VRUX01000141.1:0-8995 GCF_008039885.1 Methylobacterium sp. WL103 | reverse complement strand
GCGGTGGATCTCGCCGCCGGTGGCGTTCGTCGCGCGGATGCCGGCGAGCCGGTCGGACAGGCCGAGGAGCGCGACGAACTCGCTCAGCATCGGCCGCCACGCCGTCCCGCCGGTGACGATCGAGAAGCGCCCCGCGGCCGCTGCCTCGCGGCAGGCGGCCTCGGCCATGCCGACCACCGGCACGGGTGCGATTTCGCGAAGCGCCAGCAGGCCGGGATCGCCGAAGCAGGCGAGGTAGACCGCGTCGCACTCCGCGCCGAACGCCGCATAGGCGTCGAGGGCGGCGTGGGCGGCGATCGCCGCCGCGGCCCGGCTAGCGATGTAGCGCGCGCCGAAGCGGCCGGTGGCCGGCACGATCGTCGCCGATGGAGCGATGCGGCGGACATGCTCGACGACCCGTTCGGTCACCGCTTCCGTCGTGTTGGGATTGATCACCAAGATGCGCATGGAGGCTCTTTCGACAAGCGGACCATACAAGCGAAAGGCCCCGGAGCAGCGCTCCGGGGCCTCGTCGTCCTTGCTCGGGCTTTAGTGGGCGACGAAGGCGGCGCCGTCCTCGGTCGTCTTCTTGACCGGGATGACCTCTTCCCATTCGATCGCTACCGGCTGGCGCACGAGGGCTTGCTTCAGCACCTGGTCCATCATCGCGACGGGGATGATCTCCATCCCGTTCTTCACACTGTCGGGCACCTCGGCGATGTCCTTGGCGTTCTCCTCAGGGATCAACACCGTCTTGATGCCGCCGCGGAGTGCGGCGAGCAGCTTCTCCTTCAGACCGCCGATCGGCAGCACCCGACCGCGGAGCGTGACTTCGCCGGTCATGGCGATATCGCGGCGCACTGGTATCCCGGTGAAGGTCGAGACGATGGCGGTCGCCATGGCGATGCCGGCCGACGGCCCGTCCTTCGGGGTCGCCCCCTCCGGAACGTGGACGTGGATGTCCCGGCGCTCGAACAACGGCGGCTCGATGCCGAAATCGAGAGCCCGGGAGCGAACGTAGCTCGCCGCCGCCGAGATCGACTCCTTCATCACGTCCTTCAGGTTGCCCGTGACCGTCATCTTGCCCTTGCCCGGCATCATGACGCCCTCGATTGTCAGCAGCTCGCCGCCGACCTCGGTCCAGGCCAAGCCGGTGACGACGCCGACCTGATCGTCCGCATCGATCTCGCCGTAGCGGAACTTCGGCGGGCCGAGGAAGACCTGCAGGCGCTCCACGTCGACCTCGACGCTCTTTACCTTCGTGATCAGGATCTCCTTGACCGCCTTGCGGATCAGGTTCGACAGCTCGCGCTCGAGGTTGCGGACGCCCGCCTCCCGCGTGTAGCGGCGAACCAGCATCAGCAGGGCCTCGTCGTCGATCGACCATTCCTTGCTGTCCAAGCCATGCTTCTTCAGCGCATTCTGGATCAGGTGCTTGCGTGCGATCTCGACCTTCTCCTCCTCGGTGTACCCGGCGATGCGGATCACCTCCATGCGGTCCATCAGCGGGCCGGGGATATTGAGGGTGTTGGCCGTGGTCACGAACATCACGTTTGACAGGTCGTAATCGACTTCGAGATAGTGGTCGTTGAAGGTCGAGTTCTGCTCGGGATCTAGCACCTCGAGGAGCGCCGCGGAGGGATCGCCGCGGAAGTCCATGCCCATCTTGTCGATCTCGTCGAGCAGGATGAGCGGGTTCGAGGTCTTGGCCTTGCGCATCGACTGGACGATCTTGCCCGGCATCGAGCCGATATAGGTCCGGCGGTGACCGCGGATCTCGGCCTCGTCACGCACGCCACCGAGCGACATCCGCACGAACTCGCGGCCAGTCGCCTTTGCGATCGACTTGCCGAGCGAGGTCTTGCCGACGCCGGGAGGCCCGACGAGGCACAGGATCGGCCCGGTGAGCTTGTTCGCCCGCTGCTGCACGGCGAGGTACTCGACGATCCGCTCCTTGACCTTCTCCAAGCCGAAATGGTCGCCGTCGAGGAGGACCTGGGCGCCGAGGAGATCCTTCTTGATCTTCGAGCGCTTGTTCCACGGGATGCCGAGCATCCAATCGAGGTAGTTGCGCACCACCGTCGCTTCCGCCGACATCGGCGACATCTGGCGCAGCTTCTTCAGCTCCGCCGAGGCCTTCTCGCGGGCTTCCTTGGTGAACTTGGTCTTCTCGATCTTGTCCTCGAGCTCGGCCAGCTCGTCGCGGCCATCCTCATCGCCGAGCTCCTTCTGGATCGCCTTCATCTGCTCGTTGAGGTAGTACTCGCGCTGGGTCTTTTCCATCTGCCGCTTCACGCGGGTCCGGATGCGCTTCTCCACCTGCAGCACGGAGATCTCGCTCTCCATCAGCGACAGCACGCGCTCGAGGCGGGCGGCCACGGTCGGCGTCTCCAGAATCGCCTGCTTGTCGGCGATCTTGACGAGGAGGTGCGAGCCGATCGTGTCGGCGAGCTTCGAGGGCTCCTCGATCTGCGTGACCGCCGAGACGACTTCGGGCGAAATCTTCTTGTTGAGCTTGACGTAGTTCTCGAACTCCGAGAGCACCGAGCGGGCCAGCGCCTCGGCCTCGACCTTGTCGCCGAGCTCATCGACCAGGGCCTCAGCCTCGGCCTCATAATACTCGTCCGAGCGGGTGAAGCCGGTGATCTTGGCACGGCCACCGCCTTCGACCAGCACCTTCACGGTGCCGTCGGGCAGCTTCAGCAGCTGCAGCACGGAGGCGAGCGTGCCGATCGTGTAGATCGCGTCGGTGGCCGGGTCGTCGTCGCCGGCGTTGATCTGGGTGGCGAGCAGGATGTGGCGGTCGGTCTTGACCGCCTCCTCGAGGGCGCGGATCGACTTCTCGCGCCCGACGAACAGCGGCACGATCATGTGCGGGAAGACGACGATGTCGCGCAACGGCAGGACGGCGTAGGCGCCGGTCGAGCCCGGGACGACCGGCTGGCGGGATTTCGATTGGGTCATCGTTGACTTCCTCATGAGGGACGCCGGGCGGTCGCTCCTCCGAATTGGAGCAAGCTTCCTGCCAGGGGCCGACCGGGCCGCGAGGGTCGGAAAGGGCTGCTGGAGACTTTGCGGCTGGTGGCGCGGCACCGCCCCTCGTAGGAGGCAGCGGCCACTGCGCTGAGCCTCAGGTGGTCCCCCCCGCACCTCGTTTCAAGGTGACCACCCGTCGCGGATCAATCGAGGATCGACCCGCGACATCAACGACTTAGCGCGCGTGCGCCGACGCACGTCAGGCGCTGACGCTGGCCGGCGCTTCCTTGTTGCGGTCGCCGTGGATGAAGAGCGGGCGCGACTTGCCCTCGACCACCTCAGGCCCGATCACGACCTGCTCGACCGAGTCGAGACCCGGCAGATCGTACATCGTGTCGAGCAGGATCGTCTCCAGGATGGAGCGCAGGCCGCGGGCGCCGGTCTTTCGCTCGATCGCCCTGCGGGCGACGAGCGACAGCGCCTCGTCCTGGAACGTCAGGTCGACGTTCTCCATCTCGAACAGCCGCTGGTACTGCTTCACCAATGCGTTCTTCGGTTCCTGCAGGATCTTCTTGAGTGCGTCCTCGTCGAGGTCCTCCAGCGTCGCCAGCACGGGCAGGCGGCCGACGAACTCGGGGATGAGGCCGAACTTCAGGAGATCCTCCGGCTCGACCGAGCGGAACACCTCGCCGGTGCGCCGGTCGTCGGGGGCCTGCACGGTCGCGCCGAAGCCGATCGAGGTGCCCTTGCCGCGCGCCGAGATAATCCGCTCCAGCCCGGCGAAGGCTCCGCCGCAGATGAACAGGATGTTGGTCGTGTCGACCTGCAGGAATTCCTGCTGCGGGTGCTTGCGGCCGCCCTGCGGAGGCACGGAGGCGACGGTGCCCTCCATGATCTTCAGGAGCGCCTGCTGCACGCCCTCGCCCGAAACGTCGCGGGTAATGGACGGGTTGTCGGACTTGCGGGAGATCTTGTCGATCTCGTCGATGTAGACGATCCCGCGCTGCGCCCGCTCGACGTTGTAGTCGGAGGCCTGGAGCAGCTTGAGGATGATGTTCTCGACGTCCTCGCCGACGTAGCCAGCTTCCGTCAGGGTGGTCGCGTCCGCCATGGTGAACGGCACGTCGAGGATGCGAGCGAGCGTCTGCGCGAGCAGCGTCTTGCCCGAACCCGTCGGCCCGATCAGCATGATGTTGGACTTGGCCAGCTCGACGTCGTTGTGCTTCGTCGCGTGGGCGAGGCGCTTGTAGTGGTTGTGCACCGCGACCGAGAGGACCTTCTTGGCGAAGTCCTGGCCGATGACGTAGTCGTCGAGGACGCGCCGGATCTCCTTCGGCGTAGGGACGCCGTCGCGGCTCTTCACCAGCGAGGACTTCGATTCCTCGCGAATGATATCCATGCACAGCTCGACGCACTCGTCGCAGATGAACACCGTCGGGCCCGCGATCAGCTTGCGGACCTCGTGCTGGCTCTTGCCGCAAAACGAGCAGTACAGCGTGCTCTTGGAGTCGGTGCCGCCAGTCTTGCTCATATCGGTCTCCGATTCGTGCGTGCGCTGCCAGCCGGGGCACACGCGCATCGTTCACAGTTAAGGGGATCCGCTTAAAGAAAAAGTCACCTGCGCGTCTTTGCCTTGGGGTCCGGCCCGAATTGGTCGTTGCGAGCCCCGATGCAAACACGCGGCCGCGGCCGGATCAAGGCCGCGATCGCCACACCCCTCCCGCAGCGGCGCGTGGCCGCCGGGGACGGGTGCGGGGTTCTTCAGGCGGCGGCCGGCTCGGGCCGCTTCTGGATGACCTCGTCGATCAGGCCGAACTCACGCGCCGCGTCGGCGGTCATGAAGTTGTCGCGCTCCAGCGCCTGGACGATGGAATCGTAGTCGCGCCCGGTGTGCTTCACGTAGATCTCGTTGAGGCGCTTCTTGAGGGCCTCGATCTCGCGGGCGTGGATCAGGATGTCGGTGGCCTGCCCCTGGAACCCGCCGGACGGCTGGTGGACCATGATGCGGGCGTTCGGCAGGGCGAAGCGGTGACCCGGCTCGCCGGCGGTGAGGAGCAGGGAGCCCATCGAAGCGGCCTGGCCGACGCAGAGCGTCGTCACCGGGCAGCGGATGAACTGCATCGTGTCGTAGATCGACAGGCCCGAGGTCACCACGCCGCCGGGCGAGTTGATGTAGAAGGAAATTTCCTTCTTCGGGTTCTCGGCCTCTAGGAACAGGAGCTGCGCGACGATCAGCGACGCGCCGTAATCCTCGACCGGTCCGGTGAGGAAGATGATCCGCTCACGCAGCAGCCGCGAGTAGATGTCGAACGCCCGCTCGCCGCGGCTCGACTGCTCGACCACCATCGGCACGAGCGCGCTGTTATAATAGTCGACCGGATCTCTCATCATGGCCTTTAGGGCTCCAAGGGGCCCGGCCCTCCGCGAATCACGGAGAGGCCGGGCGCGTCAGCGAACGACGGCATTCCTTAACGCCGCCTAACCATAAGCCCGCCGCCTCGAGACGAGCGCGGGCTCAGTCGGCCTTCGAGCCGGCCGACGCGGCCTCGGCGTCGGCCGATTTGGCGTCGGCCTTCTCGTTCCCGGCGTCGTCGGCTTCCTCGTCGGCGAAGAGCGTCTCCTTCGAGACAGGCTCCTCCACCAGCTTGACCTGACCGAGGACGTGGTCGACGACCTTTTCCTCGAACAGCGGCGCGCGAAGCTCGGCGAGCGCCTGTGCATTCTTCCGGTAGAAATCCCAGACCTGCTGCTCCTGGCCCGGGAACTGCCGGACCCGGGCGATGAGGGCCTGGTTCACCTCTTCATCGGAGACCTTGATATCGGCGCTCTCGCCGACCTGCGCAAGCACCAAGCCGAGGCGCACGCGACGCTCGGCGATCTTGCGGTACTCGGCCTGCGCCTTCTCCTCGGTGGTGTCCTCGTCCTCGAAGGTCTTGCCGCGGGACTTCAGGTCCTGCTCGACCTGGGCCCAGACGCTGGCGAATTCCTGCGCCACGAGCGAGGGCGGGAGGTCGAAGGCGTAGCGGCCGTCGAGCGCGTCGAGGAGCTCCTTCTTGAGCTTGCGGCGCGAGGCCGCCTCGAAATCGGTGCCGATCGCTTTGGCCACGGCCTCCTTGAGCGCGTCGAGGGAGTCGAGGCCCATGCCCTTGGCGAATTCGTCGTCGATCTTGGCTTCGCCCGGGGCCTGGATCTTGGTGACGGTCACGTCGAACTCGGCGTCCTTGCCGGCGAGCTGCTCGGCGCCGTAGGCCTCCGGGAAGGTTGCCTTGACCAGGCGCTGCTCGCCGACCTTGGCGCCGACGAGAGCCTCCTCGAAGCCGGGGATGAAGGAATTCGAGCCGAGCTCCAGGTCGATGCCCTCGCCCTTGCCGCCCTCGAACTCTGTGCCGTCGATGCGGCCGACGAAGTCGATGGTGAGGCGGTCGCCGGTCTCGGCCGCCGCGCCTTCGTCACGGTCCGCGAACGGACGGCTCTGGCCGGCCATGCGCTCCAGCGCCTCGGTCACTTCCGTATCGGAGGGGGTGGCGACCTGCTTGGTGAGGCTGACGTCGGAGAGGTCGGCGAGCTCGAAGCTCGGCAGCACCTCGAGGGCGACCTTGAACGAGAGGTCGGCCTTGGCGTCGAGCGCCTTCTCGACGATCGACTGGTCGGAGGGGAACTCGATCTGCGGCTCGAGGGCGAGCTTGAGGCCGTTGTCGGCGACGATCTTCTGGTTCGCCTCGTTGACGGCGTTCTGCACCACGTCGGCCATCACCGAGCGGCCGTAGACCTTGCGCAGGTGCGCCACCGGCACCTTGCCCGGACGGAAGCCCTTCAGCTGGACCTTGTCCTTCATGCCCGACAGCTCGGTGTTCAGGCGATCCTCGAGCTCGCTCGCGGCGAGGGACACCTGAAACGTGCGCTTCAGCCCCTCGGAGTGTGTCTCGGTCACCTGCATCGTCGTCGCTCTCAAAGTCCGTGTGATCGTGTGCGCGAGAATCCGGGCGCGGCCTCATCGGAGGCCTGACGGAGTCGCGGGTTCGGTACGGGGAAGCGGGACCCGCGCGCAAGGCGAACGGCATCCGCTGGAGGAGCCGGCCGGCCGCGTCCGCGCAGGGATCGGCCGTTACCGTTTCCGAAGGCGGTGCTGGTGCGGGCGGAGGGGCTCGAACCCCCACGTCTTGCGACACTGGTACCTAAAACCAGCGCGTCTACCAGTTCCGCCACGCCCGCGAGCGCCGATGCCCGGCGCGTGTCCGGCCACCGGAGGGCGGGTCTATAGCATGCGGGACACAGGCCGCAGCAAAAAACTTGCGGGTCCGAAACGGTGGCGCCGCGCGAGGGCGGCGGCTACAACCGGCGGCCCTGAATTCCCGCGTGGATTCCGCGCGATCGCCCCGTCGTCACGAGGTTCCATGCCGCCAGCCCGATCCGCACCGCCGACCGAATCTCGATCCGGCGCGTCGCGTCGAGCGCTCTTTCTGGGAAGTGCCGCGTTCCTTCTGCTTCCCCGGTCCGTTCGGGCGCAGGGCAAGCCCACCCCCGCCGCGCCGGCACCCGCCGCGCCCTTGCCGGAACCACGTTTGCTGACGGCGGTGCCCGGCAAGACGCGCTTCAAGCCGGAACCCGCCCCCGAGACCGCGACATGGTCGATCGACGGCAAGTCGGCGCCCCCGGCCCTGCGCGTGAAGCTCGGCGAGGCCGTTCGGGTGCGCGTCGAGAACAAGACCGACAAGCCGCTCTCCCTGCACTGGCACGGGGTGCGCAACAAGAACGCCATGGACGGCGTCGGCGGGGTGACGCAGGCGGCGATCGCGCCCGGCGCCGACTTCACCTACGATTTCGTGCCGCCGGACGCCGGCACTTTCCTGGTCCGGCCGCTGGTGGTCGGCGGATCGAGCGAGCCGTCCGGGCGAGGTCTCGCCGGCTTCCTCGTGGTCGAGGAGAAGGCACCGCCCGCCGTCGAGGCCGACGTGTCGCTGCTGATGCAGGACTGGCGCCTGCAGGACGACGGCACGCTGCTGCCCTTCGGACAGACCGCGTTCGCGGCGAGCAACGGACGGCTCGGCAACCTCGTCACCATCAACGGCGCCAACGTGCCGGCGACCTTCGAGGCGCGGCCGGGCAGCCGCATCCGGGTTCGGCTCGGCAACGCCTGCAACGCGCGGGCGACCCGCATCCGCTTCGAGGGCCTGAAGGTCTACGTCGCGGCCGTCGACGGCCAGCCGACCGACACCTTCGAGCCGTTGCGCGCGACGCTACCGTTCCCGCCCGGCACCCGCTACGACCTTCTGATCGACCTGCCGGCCGAGGCCGACGCCAAGGGCGCGATCACCGCGCTCGTCGGCCAGGGCCTGCAGCTCGCCACCGTCGTCACCAAGGGTGCGCCGGTCACCGAGAAGCGGCTGCCGATCGGGCCGATCGGCGAGAACCCGCTGCTGCCGCGCGAGGTCAAGCTCCAGAACGCGTTGCGGCGCGACGTGGTCATCACCGGGGGCGCCGCCCTCCAGAAGGACAAGCCGGAGGCCGAGCCGGTCTATTCCGGCGACGCCAAGCGGATCTGGTCGGTCAACGGCACCAGCGCGACCGCGGGCCTTGCGCCGATCTTCACGGTGAAGCGCGGCCAGGTGGTGGTGCTGGCGTTGCGAAACGAGACCGCCTTCCCGCAGGCGCTGCACCTGCATGGCCACGTCTTCCGCCTGCTCCACCCCCTCGACGACGGCTGGGAGCCCTACTGGCTCGACACCTTCCAGCTGCTCGAAGGCCGCACCGCGCGCATCGCCTTCCAGGCCGACAACCCTGGCCGCTGGTTGATCAGCGCAACGGTGCTGGAGCGGTTCGACACAGGGCTGTGGACCTGCTTCGAGGTGACGTGAGGGACGCGTTCCTACCTCCTCCTGCGGGAGGGAAGAGACCGTCGTCAGCCTCTGAGCCGTTCCAAAACATCTGCCAGCACCGCGGGCATCAGTTCCGGAATGTCCTCGGCGATCAGCCCGGGGCCGTGGCGCAGGCCGGCGTCGCCGTGGAGCCAGACCGCGGCGCAGGCGGCCTCGAACGGCGG
>NZ_VRUX01000140.1:0-9004 GCF_008039885.1 Methylobacterium sp. WL103 | reverse complement strand
CGCCGGTGCTGGCCGGGCCGACGGTGACCAACGTCGACTTCCCCGCCGGCCGGCCGCCGGCCGCCGGCTACTGGCCCGAGCGGTCCTGCATCCTCTCCGGCCGCCCGGAGCAGACCGCGACCTACGTCTACGAGAGCCCCGACAAGCTGTTCGCCGCCGGCATCTGGACCTGCCGCCCGGGCAAGTTCCGCATCGACTTCGGCCGGGACGAGTTCATCCACCTGCTCGAAGGCGTCGTGATCGTCACCGACGCCGAGGGCACCGCGAAGACCTACCGGGCCGGCGACGCCTTCGTCACACCGAAAGGTTTTTCCGGCACTTGGGACGTGATCGAGCCGGTGAAGAAGCACTTTACCTATTACGGCGCCGTCGACTGAAGCGCCTTACGCGGCCCGGGGATTCCAGCCAGGGCGGTCGCTGGAAGCCGCGTTCGCGGCTTCAGGGCGCGAAGAGCGCCCCGCGGAGCGGAAGCCCGAGCCCGCGGATGCGGGCGCCGGCGATTGAGGCCGCAATGAAAAACGGGGCAAGCGCTGTCAGGCGATTGCCCTGGGGCGCCAGCGATCGAGCTCGCTGTCGATCGCGCCCTCGGTGCCGCGCATGAACTCGGCCGCCGACAGGCCCGGCGCCAGGGGGGCGAGGTAGCTCACCGTCACGGTGCCGGCCCGCGTCGAGGACCCGGTCGGCCAGTACAGCCCGGAGTTGACCGCCACCGGCAGCACCGGCAGGCCGAGCCGCCCGTACAGCAGCTCGACGCCGCGCTTGAACTGCAGCTTCTCCGCGATGGTGCCGCGGGTGCCCTCGGGGAAGATCAGCACCGAACGCCCGTCGGCCACGGCGGCGCGGCTCTCGTCGATCATCGTGCGCAGGGCCTGCGTGCCGTTGGCGCGGTCGATGATGATCATCGGCGAGCGGCGCAGGAACCAGCCGACCACGGGGATGGCGACCAGCTCGCGCTTGGCGATGATCGCCACGTCGGGCACCAGGATCAGGAAGGCCAGCGTCTCCCAGGCCGACTGGTGGTTGGCGACGATCAGGCAGGGCTCGTTCGGGATGCGCTCGCGCCCCTCCTCGACGTAGCGCAGGCCGCAGATCGTGCGGAGCCCGAACAGGATGCCGCGCGCCCACAGGCGCGTCGCCGCGCGGATCGGCCGGACCGGCGAGCCGGAAGCGGCCAGCACTGCGAGCGGCGCCAGGAACAGAGCGGTCCAGGCGGCCCAGTAGGCGTTGAACAGGACGGAGCGGATGCGCGGCAAGGGCGATGTCTCTGGCGTGTCGTCTAGCGGGGGGCGAGCGGTGGTCCGTGCGCGGACATACTCCGTCGTCCTGGGCTGAGCACGCCATTTCCGCGAGGCCCCCGGTCGCGGCGTCGATCGCACGGCCGAATCGCGCTATCCAGCCGCGTCCCCCCGAGAACCGCGAGCGTTTCCGTTGCGCCTCACCGTCACGTCCTGGAACATCAACTCGGTGCGCCTGCGCATCGACCTCGTGCTGCGCTTCCTCGCCGAGGCGAAGCCCGACGTGCTCTGCCTGCAGGAGACCAAGTGCCCGGACGACGCCTTCCCGCTGAAGGCCTTGCGCGGCTCCGGCTACGAGAACGTCGTCTTCGCCGGGCAGAAGGGCTACAACGGCGTCGCGATCCTCTCGCGGTTCCCGCTGATCACCCGCGACGTGATGAGCTTCTGCGAGCGCCAGGACGCGCGCCACATCTCGGCGGTGCTCGGCCCCGAGGCGGGCGCGGCCGCGGGCATCGCGTTGCACGATTTCTACGTGCCGGCCGGCGGCGACGTGCCCGACACCGCCCTCAACCCGAAATTCGCGCACAAGCTCGATTTTCTACGCGACCTGCGCGCCTGGGGCGGGCGCCGGATGAAGGGGCCCGCGATCCTCGTCGGCGACCTCAACGTTGCGCCGCTTGAGCACGACGTCTGGTCGCACAAGCAACTCCTCGACGTGGTGAGCCACACGCCGGTCGAGACCGAGGCGCTCGAACGCCTGCGCAACGAGGTCGGCTGGGTCGACACCGCGCGGCTGCTGACCCCGCCGCCCGAGAAGATCTTCACGTGGTGGAGCTACCGCTCGCCCGACTGGGCGGCGGCCGACAAGGGCCGGCGACTCGACCACGCCTGGGTCTCGCCGGACCTGGCCGGCACCGTGCGCAAGGTCGACGTCGCGCGGGACGTCCGCGGCTGGGAGCGCCCGTCCGACCACGCGCCCGTGACGCTGACGCTGGAGCTCTGACCGGAACGCGGACGGGCTCGGCGCATTGCACCTTCACACGCTCGTGAAGAAGGTCCGCCGACCCATGCGAAAGATCCTGCTCGCCTTCCTGCTGCCGAAGGTCGTCTCGTATCTCCGCCGCCGCTACGGCGGCGGGCAGACCCCGCACCGCCGCTCGTTCTGAGCGTCTGCACCCAGCCACGGGGGCATGCCCCCTGTGGTCCGGTTTCAGCCTGATGCCTGCGACGCGCCCGCCCTCACCCGGCGGGCGTTCTTGCGTCCGTAGCCCGCGTAGAGGGCGAGGCCGAGCGCGAGCCAGATTGCGAGGCGGATCCAGGTCTCGCCCGGCAGGCCCGCCATCAGCAGCAGGCACGACAGGATGCCGAGGCCGGCCACCGGCGTGACCGCCGGGACCCGGAACGGGCGCGGCCGGTCCGGCTCGGTCCGCCGCAGGATCAGGACCGCGGTGCAGACCAGCACGAAGGCGAACAGCGTGCCGATGCTGACGAGTTCGCCCAGCTCCTCGATCGGCACGAGGGCGGCGACCAGCGCGGTGAGCCCGCCGATCGTCGCCTGGCTCGACATCGGCGTGCGCGTCGTCGGGCTCACCCGTGCGAACAGGCGCGGCAGCAGGCCGTCGCGGGCCATGGCGTAGAACACCCGCGCCTGCCCGTAGAGCGCGGTCAGCGTCGCGGTGGTCAGCCCGACCAGCGCGCCGAGCTTGATCGCGACGCTGAAGCCGCCGAGCCCGATCGCGTCGATCGCCCTGGCGATCGGGTCGGCGACGTTCAGCGACCGGTACGGCACGAGGCCGGTGAGCACCGCGGCGACGGCCACGTAGAGCACGGTGCTCACCGCCAGCGACCCGAGCAGCCCGATCGGCGCGTCGCGCTGCGGATCACGGGTCTCGCCGGCGGCGGTCGAGACCGTCTCGAAGCCGATGAAGGCGAAGAACACCACGCCGGCCCCGCGCAGGATGCCGCTCCAGCCGAATTCCCCGAAGGTTCCGGTGTTCTCCGGGATGAACGGGTGCCACAGTTCCGGCTTCAGGTGCGCGGCGCCGACGCCGACGAAGCCGAGGATGATCGCGACCTTAAGGGCCACCATCGCAGCGTTGACCCACGAGGCCTCGCGGCTGCCCCGCATCAGCAGCGCCGTCAGCGCGAGGACGATTCCCGCCGCCGGCAGGTTGACGAGGCCGCCTCCCCCGGGCGCTGCGGCGAGGACCGCGGGCAGGCGCAGGCCCGCATCCGCCAGCAGGCTCTGCGCGTAGCCCGACCAGCCGACCGCGACGGTGGCCGCGGCGAAGGCGAATTCCAGGACGAGGTCCCAGCCGATGATCCAGGCGCAGAGCTCGCCGAGCGTCGCGTAGGTGTAGGCGTAGGTCGAGCCCGGCACCGGGATCATCGCGGCGAGTTCCGCGTAGCACAGCCCGACGAAGGCGCAGGCGATGCCGCCGGCCACGAACGACAGCGCCAGCGCCGGCCCGGCATATTGCGCGGCGGCCGTGCCCGTGAGGACGAAGATCCCCGCCCCGATCGTCGCGCCCAGGCCGATGCAGACCAGCCCGAACGCCGACAGGTCGCGGGCCAGCGCCGGGCCGTCTTCGTCGTCATGCGCGGCGACGAGCGCGGCGACGGATTTCTTCGTGGCGAAGAGGCCGGTGCTCATGGGATGGCGTGGTCCGAACCCGCGGGCGATGCGCGAGGCTGCGGCAAGAGCCGCGCCAGCGATAGCCGCGTCGGGCAATGAATCTTCGCGCGCTCCGCGATCAGGCTCCGGCCGGCTGCGGAGGCGAGCGCGGGTCCCTTCTCCCAGGGGGAGAAGGACAGGATGAGGGGCGTGCCCTGTCCTGAGAGGTCACGCCCCTCACCCCGACCCTCTCCCCATGGGAGAGGGGGTCGCGCGGTGCTTCGAACGATCCATCCGGTGCTGTCATGCCGCGATGGACGTCAGTTCGAAGGCAGCGCGACGCGCGACCGCCCCCCTCAGCGCCGCTCGTACAGCAGCCGCGCGCGGATCGTGCCCGGGATCGCGCGGATCTCGGCGAGCAGGGTCTCGGCGTCGGCGTTGGTCGCGTCGGTCTCCAGCACCACGTAACCGACCTCGCCGTCGGTCTGGTAGAACTGGCCGGCGATGTTGATGCCGGCGCTGGAGAACACCGCGTTCAGGCGGTTGAGCATGCCGGGCAGGTTCTGCTGCACGTGGATGAAGCGGGCGCCGGTCGGCCGCGGCGGCAGCTGCACCTGCGGGAAGTTCACCGCGCCGATCGTCGAGCCGATGTCGGAATAGTCCACGAGCTTGCGCGCGACCTCTGCGCCGATGCGCTCCTGCGCCTCCTCGGTGGAGCCGCCGACATGCGGGGTCAGGATCACGTTCTCCAGGCCCTGGAGCGGCGAGACGAAGCGCTCCTGGTTCGAGCCGGGCTCGACCGGGAACACGTCGACGGCGGCGCCCGCCAGGTGCCCGTCGCGGAGCGCGCGAGCGAGCGCGTCGAGGTCGACGACGGTGCCGCGGGCGTTGTTGATCAGGTAGGCGCCCGGCTTCATCGCGCGGATCTCGGCCTCGCCGATCATGTTGGCGGTGGCGTCGGTCTCGGGCACGTGCAGCGAGACCACGTCGCTCTGGGCGAGCAGGTCGGCGAGCGAGGCGGTCGGCTCGGTGTTGCCGTGGCGAAGCTTGTCGGTGTGGTCGTAGAAGACCACCCGCATGCCCATGGCCTCGGCCAGCGTCGAGAGCTGCGTGCCGATGTTGCCGTAGCCGACGATGCCCAGCGTCTTGCCACGCACCTCGACGGAGCCCGTCGCCGACTTGTCCCACTGGCCCGCATGCGCCCCGACCGAGCGCGGCACGATTCGGCGCAGCAGCATCACGATCTCGCCGATGACGAGCTCGGCCACCGAGCGGGTGTTCGAGAACGGCGCGTTGAACACCGGCACGCCGCGGCGGCGGGCGGCGTCGAGGTCGACCTGGTTGGTGCCGACCGAGAAGCAGCCCACCGCGAGCAGCCGGTCGGCCGCGTCGAGGGCGGCCCCATCGAGCTGGGTGCGCGAGCGGATGCCGAGGATGTGGATGCCCTTCAGGGCCGCGTGCAGGGCGTCGCGGTCGAGCGCCTTCGGCAGGCGGACCAGGTTGGTGTAGCCCGCCGCCTGCATCAGGCCGACGGCGCTGTCGTTGATGCCTTCGAGCAGCAGCACCCGGATCTTGTCCTTCGGCAGGGACAGCCGTTCCGGCAGGACCAGCGTCTCGGGGGGCAGTTCGTGGTTCATGGTGCGATCGGTCATGTGGCGAGAGGCGCGTCGCGCCGCGTTGCGGCAGCGTTAGGAGCCGCAATGCCGCGAAGCAACGACGCATGGGGATGGCTGGGATGCATCCGCGCGCCGTTATATCCGGCCTGGGCCTGCGGCTCTGCGCGCGAAGAGCGCCCCGCGGAGCGAAAGCCTAAGCCCGCGGAGGCGGGCGCCGGCGACTGAAGCCGAAGGAGAATAAGGCAAGCGCTTTCGAGCGGTTGACCGCGTGCCCGCGCCGGGCTGGCGTCGGCGAGGGTTTCGTGTATGGTCCGCGCGGCCTCGGCCCGGCGACGGGCGGGGCCGAAACCGCTTGGGCCAACGACCCTGCTGGACGACATCCCGGCATCGGCCAAGATCCGAGCACGACCCGCGCCTGCCGACGCGCAGCCCTCCCGTTTCGGAGGGGCGACCGCACGGCACCTCCGAACACCTCACCTGAAAGGCACTGCGATGTCGATCTCGGCAGAGCGCAAGACCGCGCTCATCAAGGAATACGCGACCGTCGCCAAGGACACCGGCTCGCCGGAGGTCCAGGTGGCGATCCTCACCGAGCGGATCACCAACCTGACCGCCCACTTCAAGACCCACGGCAAGGATAACCATTCCCGCCGCGGCCTCCTGAAGATGGTCTCGCAGCGCCGCTCGCTGCTCGACTACGTGAAGCGTCGGGACGAGGCCCGCTACCGCGGCCTCATCGAGCGCCTCGGCATCCGCCGCTAAGCACTGCACGCGGTTCCGAGCCCGGCTCGGGACCGTTTTTTATGGAAAGCATTTTCGAGCGAGGCGGACACCGGCTCGCGTGAAGAAAATGCGACGACACACCGAGATGGGGTGTCTTTCGCGATCCGAGGATCGCGGAGGACGCTCCCGTACCTCGGGTGGCCGGAACGGGTCCGGCCCTCCGAGCAACGGGCGACTTCGAGGCGCGAACACCAGGGACAGGATCGCAGGGCACTCCGCCGCCGGAGTGTCCCGCCGTCTTGCCCCTGGCCGCGCCGGGTTCGCCCGCCGCACGATGGCAAGGAAAACAGAATGTTCGACGTACAACGTGAAGAGCTGATGTGGGGCGATCGCCGCCTCGTGCTGGAGACCGGCAAGGTCGCGCGCCAGGCCGACGGCTCGGTGATGGCCACCTACGGCGACACCTCGGTGCTCGCCACCGTCGTCTCCTCCAAGGAGCCGAAGGTCGGGATCGACTTCCTGCCGCTCACCGTGAACTATCAGGAGCGCGCCTACGCCGCCGGCCGCATCCCCGGCGGCTACTTCAAGCGCGAGGGCCGCCCGTCCGAGAAGGAGACCCTGGTCTCCCGCCTGATCGACCGCCCGATCCGCCCGCTCTTCATCGACGGCTGGCGCAACGACACCCAGGTCGTCGTGACCGTGCTCACCCACGACCTCGAGAACGATCCCGACATCCTGGCGATGGTCGCGGCCTCCGCGGCGCTGACCCTGTCGGGCGTGCCGTTCATGGGCCCGATCGGCGCGGCCCGCGTCGGCTACGCCAACGGCCAGTACGTGCTGAACCCGCCGGTCCCGGAGATGGACGGCGCGGTGCTCGACCTCGTCGTCGCCGGCACCACCGACGCGGTGCTGATGGTCGAGTCCGAGGCGAAGGAGCTCTCCGAGGAGATCATGCTCGGCGCCGTGATGTTCGGCCACAAGCACTTCCAGCCGGTGATCGAGGCGATCGTCCGCCTGGCCGAGAAGGCCGCCAAGGAGCCGCGCGCCTTCTCCCCGCCGGAGAACGCCGACGTCGAGGCCGCCGTGCTCGTCGTCTGCGAGTCGGAGCTGCGCGACGCCTACAAGATCACCGTCAAGCAGGAGCGCTACAAGGCCGTCGACGCCGTGAAGGCGAAGGTGGTCGCCGCGCTCTGCCCGGCTGAGGGCGAGCAGAAGTTCGCCCCCGAGAAGGTCAAGGCCGCCTTCAAGGAGGCGCAGTCGAAGGTGGTCCGCTGGAACATCCTCGACACCGGCTCGCGCATCGACGGCCGCGACGTGAAGACCGTCCGCCCGATCGAGAGTCAGGTCGGCGTGCTGCCCCGCGCCCACGGCTCGTCGCTGTTCACCCGCGGCGAGACGCAGGCGCTGGTCGTCGCGACGCTCGGCACCGGCGAGGACGAGCAGTACATCGACGCGCTGCAGGGGACCTACAAGGAGACCTTCCTGCTGCACTACAACTTCCCCCCCTACTCGGTGGGTGAGACCGGCCGCATGGGTTCGCCCGGCCGCCGCGAGATCGGCCACGGCAAGCTCGCCTGGCGCGCGATCCACCCGGTGCTGCCGCCGGCCCACGAGTTCCCGTATACGATCCGCGTCGTGTCCGAGATCACCGAGTCGAACGGCTCGTCGTCGATGGCCTCGGTCTGCGGCGGCTCGCTGTCGCTGATGGATGCGGGCGTTCCGCTGCGCCGTCCCGTCGCCGGCATCGCCATGGGCCTCATCCTCGAGGGCGAGCGCTACGCGGTGCTCTCCGACATCCTCGGCGACGAGGACCACCTCGGCGACATGGACTTCAAGGTGGCCGGCACGGACGAGGGCATCACCTCGCTCCAGATGGACATCAAGATCGCTGGCATCACCGAGGAGATCATGCGGGTCGCCCTCGACCAGGCCCGCGACGGCCGCGCCCACATCCTCGTGGAGATGGCCAAGGCGCTCACCGCCGCCCGCCCCGAGCTCGGCGAGTACGCGCCGCGCATCGAGACCATGCAGATCCCCACCGACAAGATCCGGGAAGTGATCGGCACCGGCGGCAAGGTGATCCGCGAGATCGTCGAGAAGACCGGCGCCAAGATCAACATCGACGATTCCGGCACGGTGAAGATCGCCTCGGCCGACGGCAAGGCGATCAAGGCGGCCTACAACTGGATCCGCTCGATCGTGGCGGAAGCCGAGCCGGGCATGATCTACGAGGGCACCGTCGTGAAAACGATGGAGTTCGGCGCCTTCGTGAACTTCTTCGGCGCCAAGGACGGCCTCGTCCACATCTCGGAGCTCGCCGCCCAGCGGGTCGCCAAGGTGACGGACGTCGTCAGCGAGGGCCAGAAGGTCAAGGTCAAGTTCCTCGGCCAGGACGACCGCGGCAAGATCCGCCTCTCGATGAAGGTCGTCGACCAGGAGACCGGCGAGGACCTCACCGAGAAGCTCAAGGCCGAGCGCGCCGAGCGCGGCGAGCCCGAGCGCGAGGAGCGGGCCCCGCGCGAGCGGAGCGAGCGCAGCAGCCGCGGCGAGCGTCGCAACGCCAACGACTGATCGTCTGGACCTGAGGTCCTGACGGCGAAGACGGCGCGATCCCCTAGGGGGCCGCGCCTTTTTCGTGGGCGGTTCCGGTGCGGCGGCAAACGACACGGCTTGAGGAACGGCGGCGTTCGCAAGGCGTTCGATCCGCGAACCCCAACAGGAGTGCAGTCGATTCCATGGCCAACGACATGATCCACGACATCTTCAGCGGCGAGCCGAACCTCAGCACCACGGAGCGCGCGGTCTCGGTGGCGCTC
>NZ_VRUX01000013.1:0-26867 GCF_008039885.1 Methylobacterium sp. WL103 | reverse complement strand
GCGACGACGATGTGAGCCGTGTTCGTCATAGGTCCAGACACAGGGCCGATACAGCGCCATCCCGCGCCATCCCCTGTATCCAGACCCAGACCCTATCCGCACAAGGCAGCCGTCACCGAGCGCTTACGAGCTTGGCGTACCTAGACGCGCCCCTCACCCAGCGCACCTTTATCGCTAAAAAGAAACTTGAGCGACGCTCTCTTCGTAAGGACCAGAAATGGCAGCTGCGGAGAACGGATCTTTGACTAAGCCACATTACATCGTCCGACGTAGTCGGTCCGGCCGGTTCAACTTCGTTCTGATCACCGAAGCCGGCCGCTTCACGGGGTTCGTCTCTATCCGAAGCGAAGGTCAATCCAGCGCTGAGATCAAGCGGCAGGCTATTGATAAAATTCGTGCCCTCGCTAAGAGCTTCGCTGAGGCTACCAGCGTCACATTGATGGCGGAGGATGGGCAGATGAGTGAGACGGAGGCGGACGAGCCGCTGCCCCCCGCCTCAGCGCATTTGCTTCATAAGCCTACATAATATCGCGGAAGTATGCTGCGTAGGCGAGCTGCGAATGTCATATTGCAAGTACTACCCGGACCGCACTTACGCACATCGTAAAGCGTTCTCGGACATATGAAGCCTTCGCTGACTCAAAGCTGGATCGTGCCGTCTGGAAGTGTCACCACGACAAGCGGCTTAATCGGTCGGATGTCCCAAAGAATAGCTTCCCCGTAGCGAATGATCCGCGTCCCGTCGCTTGCAATGGGATGAAGGTAGCAATGATTGAGCGCCAAAACCAAGCTCGGCACGCTGGCGCCACGCGAAGGATCAGCATTCAAAGTGAACTGCACGACATCCTGTAAGCCAGTCGGGACCCGTGCCAGCACGGCGATAAATTGGTCGACCGTTTCGAAATCCAGGCCGAGGGACAGTCTCAGCCGCTTAATCGGCTCTGCTGCTGGATGATCGGACGCCGTTCGTAGCAGCGTCAGCTTGAAGTGCGCTTGCCCGCTTTTCGGCATCTCCCATTGATGGGCTGTCGGAATTCCGAACAGCGGGGGGATCGTCCGTGGCAAGCGCTTCGAATGATCGGCGATGCGGAGTTCGGGCCGGCCGTTTTCGCGATAGTGTAGTAGCGGGTTGACCTTGCTGGCCATCACGTCCGGATAGCGTCCAATATAGCTGTACGTGCTAAAATGCGGATGCGGATCGAGACCTTTCGCAGCACCGACCTTGAGGTAGTGCCGCAAGGGATTTTGCCGGGCCCTCGTCTGAAGCCGATAGAATGCAGTGTCGAAGTCGGCGTTCGGGTCGTAACCCCGGCGCCCACCAATCAGGCTGTAATGCAGGTAGGGATCGAGGGCGGAGGCTGCCGCATCAGGATAGCTGCGCAAGTAGTAGGCACTGTCGAACAACTTCGGCACCCGGCCAAAAACGAAGCGGCGCAGGATGCCGGTGAGCCTGCGGCCGAAGCGGGGTGCGGCAGTGTCAATCATGAGGGAATCGGTCGTGCGCGGGTCGGTCATGCGAAAGTCGAGGCCTCGCAGATCCGGCGCAGATGTTCGCGGTAGGTCTCCGGCGCGCATTCCGAGCGGATGCGTGCCAGTCCCGAGGACTGTACGCGTCGCCAGAGGTCGGCGGTCTCGTGGAGGCGCACAAGCCCCTCGGCGAAGGCCTCCGGATCTAGCCAGTCGCAGCTCTCGAAGCCGACGCCTTCCTCCCAGCCGATCTGCGCGGCCAGGATCGGCGTGACGAAGCAGGGAAGTCCGTGCCGCACCGCTTCGTGCACCTTGTGCGGGATACCGGCGGCGAAGCGTGTCGGAGCGAGGCAGACGCGGGCTGCATCGAAGAACGGTCCCGCCTCGGGCACCCGGCCCATCACCATGACGCCGGGCCTCATGTAGCGGGCGCGGATCGCGGGCGCGATGGTGCCGACGATCCGCAGCGTCGTGTCGGGCATTCGCGCCCGCAGGCGAGGCCAAACCGCGTCGAAAAACCAATCTAGCGAATCGACGTTCGGCTGCCCGTCCTGCCCCAATGCGCCGATGAACAGAAAACCAGCGCGATCGGCAAATCGTGGGCTCGAGGCCTCTGGCAGCGCCATGGCATGACCGAGGACCGTCGTGTTGACGCGAGCGTAGTTCGCGAGCAGCCGCGCCTCGGCCTCTGAGACGCAAACTACCTTATCGGCAATCGCATAATATCGCGTTTCGGAAATTGCATCTCTCGCAAGATCGGCCGCGGTGCCGCAGCCCTGCTCCATCACGGCGCCGACGAAAGCGCGAGAGGCGAAAAGGGCTTCAGAATCGAACACGACGCGGGATTTGACGAACGCGCGCGGGCTCAATCCGACATCGAGCAGAAGCTGCATCACAAGGGCGATGTTGTGCGGCCGGCTGACCCAGAGGACGTCGAAATAGCCCGGGCGCTCGCCGATTAGCCGGGCGAGGCCCTCGGGTCCCTCGGAGGCAAGGATTTCGACCCGCTGGTCGATGTCACGGCAGCGCTGGGCCTGCTCCGCATCCGCCCGGTAAATCGGATAGAGCGTCACGCCGTAGCCGAGTTCGGCCATCGTATTCACGATGTGATTGGCGCGCGGATAGCCGGCGCCCATGTCGAGATGCGGAACGGTGTCGTCAATGAACAGAACACGCAACGCCCATGGGTCATGGTCGCGGACGGCAATACCCGTGTGCTGCGGCCCCTGGCGGAATAGCCAGTTGCGATGCCGCTCCAGAAATAGCGCCCGGTTACGGTCGAGCAGCACCTCCACGTCGGCGCGCTTGGCGCTGGTAGCGTTTTCGAAATGCACCGCGCTAGCACGCGCTTGGTAGATCACGCGCCGCCCGGCCTGATGGCAGCGAACGCAGAGGTCGGTATCTTCGAAATAAGCCGGCGCGTATGCATCGTCGAAGCCGCCGAGCGTCTGGAACAGCGCCTGCTCGATCATTAGCACGGCGCCGGAGACATATCCGACATCGCGGGTGAAGCCGGCTTCCGGTGCGAACGGGTCGGGTATCCCACGAAGATAGGGGTACGTGATCTGCGCATCCTCTTGGAAGTTGGCGCCCGCCTCCTGCAGGATGCCGCCGGGGAACACGAGGCGCGCCCCGACAATCCCGATATGGTCGAGATCAGTGAAGGTCTGCGCCATAGCCCGCACTGCGCCCGGCATCAGGTCGACGTCGGGGTTGAGGAACAGGATAAAACGGCCGCGCGCGCGTGCCGCGCCGTCGTTGCAAGCCGGCCCGAACCCGGCATTCGCCGCGTTTCGGATGAGCGTCGCACCATCGATCCGGTCGAACAGGGCACCGGTCTCGGGCATCGATGCGTTGTCGACGACGATCACCTCGAACGGCACGCCCGCAAGCCCCTGCTGCGCCGCGAGGCGCCACAGGGTGAGCGCGAGGATATGCCGGGCATTCAACGAAACAATGACGATCGAAACGAGCGGTGCCACTTCCTGCCGAAAGGTGATCCGCACGTCGTTGAGAAAAAGGGCGTCCCAGACCAGGCGCGCTTCGGCGATTACCACCCGGCGCCCGACGTCGGCATCGACGGCATCGAAGGACTCGGCCACGATGGTTTCGCTCTTGGCTGCGTCACCCTTGGACACGTCGCTTTCAGCGCTGCCTTCCTCGACGACACCATCCTTGCCGGCGGGGCTATCGAGCAAATCGGTCTCGGGCATGTCGCTCATGGCTGGATACTCCCGCGGGCGGGTGCGATTGCGATCCGGCCGATCAGGTCGTCTGTTAGGAACAGCACCGTCCCGTTCGGGGCGATTGGAGCCAGTCCGATGCCCGACACGCTGACCACCGCAGGCACCGGTGTCAGTTCTGGGCGCTGCGTCTCGAAGGCGAAACCGGGCGGCAAGCCAAGCGGTGCGATCCCGTCGAGCGTAAGCTCGTGCGCGCGGCCCCCATTGGGCTCGACCAAGAAAGCGACAACCGCACGAACACCGGTGAGCAGGTGGCTCGGCAGGACAAGCGCTAGGGCAAACCCGTTCGCGCTAGCGCCGACGCACCGTGCCGTGGTCGCCCAATCGGGCCGGGCGTCGCGGAACGCACAGGCGGCGGCTTCGCGGATCACACGCGGCAGGCGTTTCCCGCGGACCCATTCCGGCGACAACGCCACGGCGACGGGACCGAGCGATGGCGTCATTTCCGGTGCCGGCGTGGATCCGGCAAACCAGCGGCGGCGCTCGGGCGCGTACCTAATCGCGCGTGCCGCCTCCTCGCCTAAGCGCTCGGTCGCCAGCAGCTGTCCGTGGGCCGGATCGTCCCGAAGCGCGGAGTTTGCCGAGCGGACACCGATCGGCCAGGACTGCGCCATCGGCTCAACGAATGCGGCGGTCGCCGCGACGGCAACGGGTTGCTTGCGGCTCGCAGCGTGGATTACGTCGGCGAGTTCGGCCTCGGCCTGCTGCGAGATCGTGTTGAAGCGCGCAAACAGTGTGGCGCAAGCCTCTGTCAACGCTGCGAGCGCGGCGGGATCCGATCGCAGCGCCAGGATCGCCGCCTTAACTGCGGCGACGTCTGCGCAACGATGGGCCGACGCCTCGGCACCGAACCCCTCGAAGCCGATCGCGGTGCCGACAACGGGCACGCCGTAGGACAAGGCCTCGGCGACCTTCATCTTGAGGCCGCTGCCCATCAGCATCGGCGCCACGATCACGTCGGTCTCCGCGTAGAACGTTGCGAGATCGTCGACGTAGCCGAGCAGCATCACTCCTGGCAGGTCGAGGCCGCCGAGCGCGTGGCAGATCTCGCCGGCGATCCGCAATTCCGGCTTGTCCGGCGTCCAGCCCGCGGCCCATGCGTGAGCGAACTTGCTGATTGAGAACAGGTTGGGATCGTTGCCGTGCCCAACGAAGCCGAGCCGTGCGATCGCGCGCGGCGCCGAGAACGGTGCGCGGACCGGAAATACCGGCGGCAGCAGCAGCACCCGCCGATCGGTCAACCCTGAGAAGTAAGCCGCCTCCTCTGATTGGATCGCCAGCACCACGTCGGCGCGGTCGAGCGCAGCCGCCTCGCTCTCGCGGTCGGTGTAGTAGAAGTTTGGCTCAGCTCGAAACGGACGGTACTGCAGCTGCCGGTCGGCGAAGCGGTCATGCGTGTCGATGAGCTTGAGCATGTCCTGCGCGTAATCGAGGCAGCGCGACAGGAACACGTAGTTAACGAGGATCGCCACAGTGTCGGGGTGTTCCGCGGCATACCACGCCACGAACCGGTCGAGCGCTGCCGAGCCCCATTCGTCGATCCCAAAAGTTAGGGAGCGCGTCTTCAGCGGGATCGTCTCGTTCGCTTCGATCAGGAACGTGCGCTGGAAGTCCGCCTGCATCGCCGCGAGATCGGTTGGCGGGTGCTGGCCGAAGCGGCGGTAGACCTGATCCTCGTGAGCGAAGTAGGCGAAGTCGACGGCAAAGCCCGCGCGTTGAAGCGTTGAGCAGGTGAGCGCCAGCCGTTTGCGGTTGCCGGCGCTGGCTGGCGCGGCCGGCATCGGCGCGACCACGAGGACCGTGGCGATCGGCGCCAGAGTGGACGACGGGGTCTCAGCCCTCATCTGGCAGCCGCGCTCAGTCGCGCTGCGGCGAAGCCGCCATTTGCTATCAAGAAGGCACGCTCGGGTTGCCCAACCGCCGGTCCCCAGAGAGGATCAAGTTCGAGATCCATCCGCGACGCCGGCGAGAACGTCATGCGCGCCGTCGCTACGCGTGCGCAACGAAGTCCGGGCCCGGAATCGAACAAGACGTAGTTCGGTACCTCCGTGCCCGAGATGCTGCAGGCCCGCGGATCGTCAACGAGCGTAACCACAGGCCCGTCCTTCGACACCGGAAGGTCGCGAATAGCCGGCGCCAACAGGGTAATCGGGTCGGCCAGGGCCGCGGCATTCCGAGGCGTCATCGACGAGAGCACGGCTCTGGCCATCACGGCGGCGTCGCCGGGTGACAGCGTCCCCGCCGGTTCGGCCGGATCGGTCGCAAGGGTGATGGAATGGAAGTGGGTGGCGACGACGAGACGTGTCCCGCGTGCAAGCACCGTCTCAGCAGCGTCGCCTCGCGTGCGCAGCAGCAGTAAGCCGGTCGGCCGCCTCTCCCGCGCGGTCATGCCGGCGAACGCCCAGGTCTCGAGCGTGACGTCGCCGGGCGCGACGACCTCGAGCGGAATCGGCATTGAGGTCGGCAGGCGAAAGCTGCAGAGCACCCAATCGGCTCCAAGGCGGAAGATGCGGGCGTTGTACCGGGTGGACGGGCCTTTAAGGTCGAACGACGCGGTCATCCGTTGTCCTCATCAAACGATCGCATCGCTGGAATTCACGTTTCGAACGCATGACGCCCGCGGCGCCGGATCCGCCCCCGGGGAGGGTGAGCGTGGTACGGGAGCGCCAGTGCGTGCGCAACCCGGGTGAAGCCACAGCCTGCAGTGAAGATGTCGCTTTCCGAAGAGCTTGGTCACGAGATTGTATCATCGATGTCGCTAAGCTGACACAGCCAATGGTTTTGGAGCGATTTCTAACCTTGATCTGGTCGTGAGACGGACAATCCGTGTAGGCTCCGACTGATTGAGGCGCCCGGCGCACGGGCGACCGGCTGGATCGGAAGAGGACGTATGCAGATCGACGCTCCCGCCGTTGCCATCCAGGGCGAAACCCTGGCAGAGTTCCTTCGCCGTCGGCGCGGGGTCGCGACGGTACCGGCACAGCTGCGCGCCAACGGCGGCGCGGCGGAAGCAATCTGGCGGGGCGGGACGGTCTCGGCGGTCGACCTCGCGGATGCGGTCGCGGTCTTTCACGGGGTCCCGCGGGCCGACCACCACGCGATCGCCGGACTTCCCCATGCCCTCGACTCCCTGTCCCGCGACTTCCTGCGCGAGGCCTACCTGTATCCGGTTATGCGCGACGGGCACCCGCTGCTGGTGACCGCGGACCCCGGCCATCTCGAACCGATCCGCGCGGTCGCCCTCGCGCTTGGCCGGGTGGTGCCGCTGGCAGTGCTTTCGTTCGAAGAAATCGAGGAGCTGTTTGAGCGCAGTCGCCCCGCCGACACGCCACGCGACGAGGTCGAGAGCGAGACTGGGACCGACTACGCCCTTTCAGATGACATCGAGACACTGCAGGATCTCGCCCGCGGCGCCCCGATCGTGCGCGTCATCGACGGGATGCTAGAGCGTGCGATCCAGGCGGGCGCCACCGACATTCACATCGAGACCGGACGCGAGGAATTGAAGGTCCGGTTTCGCGTAGACGGTCACTTGCGGGCGCAGCAGACAATGCCGCGTCACATGGCAGCCGCGGTGATCTCCCGGGTGAAGATTCTCGCTGGCCTCGACATCGCCGAACGCCGCCTGCCACAGGACGGGCGCACCAACGTCAAGGTCGGCAATACCGAGGCGGATCTGCGCGTCGCGATAATGCCGACGCTCTACGGCGAGACGGCAGTGCTCCGCATTCTGCTGAAGGACACGCGGCTACTCGACTTCAAGCGCGTTGGCCTGTCAGACCGCGACCGCGACGCGGTGGTCAGGCTGCTCGCTGAGCCACACGGCATCATCATTGTCACCGGCCCCACCGGCAGCGGCAAGACTACGACGCTCGCGACCGCGATCTCTCTGCTGAACGATCCAGCGCGCAAGATCGTCACCGTCGAGGACCCGGTGGAGTACCAGCTCCCCGGAATTCATCAGACCCAGATCAAGCCGGCAATCGGCCTCACCTTCGCCACTGCTCTGCGATCGTTCCTGCGCCACGACCCAGATGTGATCATGGTCGGCGAGATGCGGGACCGCGAGACCGCGGCGATCGGCATCCAGGCCGCTCTTACCGGCCACCTCGTGCTGACGACACTGCACACCAACAGCGCGGTCGACGCGGTGGTGCGCCTTGTTGATATGGGCGTCGAGCCGTATCTCATCGCGTCGAGCCTGCGCGGGGTGATAGGCCAGCGGCTGGTTCGTCGCTTGTGCGAGCGCTGCCGGGTTCCAGATCCAAAAGGCCTTACGGTCGCTCGCGACCTCCGCGCCCGCCGCGGTGGCCCTGAGGCGACGGGCCATAAATTTTACGCAGCGACCGGCTGTGCTCATTGCAACGAGAGCGGCTATCGCGGACGCATCGGGGTGTTCGAGGTACTCGCTGTCAGCGACGACTTGCGTGACCTCATCCGCGGCCAGCCCGATCCCCGTATGCTGCTCCAGGCGGCGCGCGCAGTCGGCATGACCACAATGCTCGACGACGGGATCGAGAAGGCGAGCCACGGGCTTACCTCCCTCGACGAGGTTATGCGGATTTCGGGATGACGCTTTCAACCGGATTGATGCCGGCCACGATCCGGCCCGCAGCGACCGCGGTGCAGACGATCGGCGCAGCGCTGCTCGACTCCTTTGTTGCGACCCTCCGGCCACTCGTTGCTATCTTCTCGACGGGCGTGAGCCACGTCGTTGTGATCGCACCCGATGGACTCATGCTCTACAGCCTGCGGAAAGAACGTCTTGGCCCGCCGCTGCATCTGGCTGACGATGCGCGCGCGCCGGAGGCGTTCCATTCGGGCGGGGTGCAGTTGCGACTTCCGCCGGAGTTGTTCCTGACGCGCTCGCTGCGTCTTCCCGATGCTGGGCGAAGTTATCTCCAGCCGATCATCGCGCACCGCTTGGAGCGCCTGACGCCATGGCGGGCAGACCACGTTCTCTATGCCTACAGCGTCGTCGCCGGCGTCTCCGATGACGGCACGATCGGTGTCGATCTGCTCGCGACCTCCGTCGATCTCGTGGCGCCGTTCCTGGCGCGCCTCGCGGGTGCGGGACTCACGGCGACTGCGCTGGGCAGTGCCGCGGAACCGCTCGACGCGCCGCTACGCTTCGACCTCTACAAGGGGCGTACGCAGGCTGCCGACGGCCGCCTTCGGGCGCGTATCGGCCGCGGCTTCGTGATCCTGCTAGGCGGCCTCGCGACCGCCTGCCTGTTCTCGGCGATCGTGGCGGCTTCGGCCACGTCGGAAGCAGAGGATGTCCAGCAGCGGCTGACTGCGCTACGCACGAAGCTCGCGCTGCGCGGCGGGCCTGGCACATCACGCGAACGGGCCCTGATAGAGGGCAAGCGCGCCGACACCGCGACGATCGTGCTCATTGATAAGCTGAGCCACGCCTTGCCCGACAACACGGTACTGCGCGAACTCGACATCGATCCGACCCGGATTCGCCTCGTGGGCCGCTCTGTCGATGCGCCGGCGCTGATCGCACGCCTCGAAGTGGATGCAGGCTTAAAGAACCCGCGTTTCGCCGCGCCGGTGACCCGCGATGCCGACAAGCGGGACGCCTTCGATCTGGTAGCGATACGCGGCGACGCGCCGGACGCGGCGCGATGACGCTCGCGGAAGCCCGTGACGCCCGCTGGTTCGGGCCGCTTGCCGTCGCGCTGTGCGTTGGCATACCGCTACTGTTGCTCGCAATCACGATCACCAACCTCGCGCGCTGGTCGGCGGCCAATGTAGAGGTAAATAATGCAGCCGGCCATCTCGCTCAGGTCGAGTCGAGGATCCGGGCAGAGGCCGGTCGTCCAGCGCCGACGCGCGGTGACCTCTCGGCCCTTTATTTGACGGCTGAGACGGGGAGCCTCGCCCGCGCCGAACTGCAGCAGCGTCTCGCCGGCCTGGTCGAACGCGCTGGTGGCCGGCTGATTGAGGTTCGCGGCGACGAAGCACCCGACACCGCGCCTCAACGCAGCATCCAGCTTCGCCTCAGCCTCGACATCGGCAACGAAGGGCTGTTCGATCTGCTCAAGGCGGTCGAGACCGGCCTGCCGCTGCTGACGGTCGAGGCCGTGAACATCCGCCCGATGTCGGGGCGTAGCACGGGGAGCGAGGAAGCCAATCCGGCCCTACGCGTCGCACTCGCGATCCGCGGCTACCGCCGCGAGAGCACGCAATGATCCGCCCGTATTGTCATGTCCGACGCTGCGGCAGCGCCGCCGGCGTCGTTCTAGTTCTCGTTCTTCTCGAATTGGCGATCGTGCCGACGTCGGCTCAAGTTGCGAACGACCGCCCGCCACCAAGCCCAGCTCAGAACCTAAACCCGCTGAGCACGCTCGATCCCGGGACGCTCGATGCCTTCAAGGGACGGCCGCTCTTCGCGCCGTCGCGCCGCCCACCGCCACCGCGACAGGTTTTTACCGCTCCACCGGCGCCAGTGGCGGTCGAAGCTCCGCCGCCGGATCTGCGCCTCGTCGGCGTCGTCGCCGGTGTGGACAAAGCCGTCGCGATCCTGCGCCGTCCAACGGGCGGTTCCTCGCTCAGCCTCAAACTCGGGGACTCGGTCGAAACATGGCGTGTCCAGGCTATCGGCCCCGATCGCGTCACGCTTCGTGACGGGACGCGCGAGACCACGTACCGGCTCTTTAGCGTGGGCGCATCAAGCCCTCCGGGTGTGCGTCCAGGCGGTCCTCCGCCGATCGGCATTCAGCCAGGGCGATGACCCAACTTGGTGCTCGGCGGCGCCAAATGGGGTACCGCTGGCTCCTATCGGCGAAGGATTGCCCCGCGATTTTCACTGATGGCGGGCGTGAGGCCCGCCTGACTGCTTAGAACTCAACCGTGATTGGCATCTGAGAGCATCGCCACACCTTCAATCCACGCGGCAATCTCACGATATGATCGCGCTGAGGGGATTGCAGATGGCCTGCCCACACTTCCTCAATTTTGTATCGTCCACGCCGGGCATGATCGGGCCTGCGATCCCCGCGAACGTTTCGGCGAGGTGGCGTATTCGATCGCGGACGTCGCTCTCGATGTCGGCGCGGGTTCTACCTGCGGTCGATACGACAACCGAACCCGTGATCCGGCCCGCCTCGCTTATGAGCGTGAAGTTGAACCTGCCCATGCGGCTGCGCCGCACGACGTAGTGGACCTTCGACATCGCCCGCCTCCGGCAAAATGTTTCTGAAGGTGCCTACGGTGTGAGGTGTGCTCAAGTTTCGAGGAAGCGTCTCGATTCGGGCCGACGATCCGAGGGGTCGGTTGCGTATGCCGAAGATCGAGATCGGCGCTCGGCAGAAGCCGCACCGAGCCGACCGCGAGAGCGATGAAGATAGGCCCGCGCCGATCGCCGAATGGTCAGCCTCTTTAGAGACCGCATCCGGCGACCCACGTTTCACCCCGTCGGAGAGCAATGCCTTGCCCTCCGACGACGATACCTGTGCGTCGACTAGCGCAGGGTTCCGTTGAGGCCGCCGGGGAAGAAGCCGCCCGGGCTCTGGGTGGTGTTGAGGTAGACGATGTTCAGCACCTGGCCGGGGGTGCGGGCGAACACAAGGCCCTGGGCGTTAGTTGGAACGAGGTTGGCATCAGAGAACTGGAAGCCTGGGGTCGCAGACTGGGTTCCGCTAATGCCCTGGTCGAGATCGGTGTTACCGTCGAGCGAGTCGCGAGCATTTGAGATCGCGTCCGCCTGATTGATCAGGCCCTTAGCGTAAAGCGTAGTGCGGATAATGCCAGCGTGATAGGCCTCGACCGCGAGGATGCTAGCAGCAGCGCTTAGATAGGTCTTGTTCTGGATCGCGCCGGCAGCTCCATTATAAGCGGTGACTCCGACATCCTCGAAGATGAACGAGGCGAGCAGGAAGTTCGTGTCATTGGCGTAAGCGTCGAACCGGTCGTTCGCACCGATCAGGCCAGCCGCACGGGCGGCGGCGGTGAAGGCGAAGTCGATGTCGAGGCGAGGACGGCTGACGGCTGCGCTGCCCAGCGCCGCGCGCAGGAAACGAACATGAGCCTCCTCGTCGGCGGCAATCTCGAAAGCGTACTTGCGGACATTCGGATCGGTGAACGGCACTGCTCTGCCGCCGCCGTTGACAGCACCGATGGCGCCGACGCCTTGAAGGTCCGCAGCCTTCAGACCGGTACCATTTACGGCGTTCAGGTAAAATTCCGCCTCAAGATACTCAAGGTTGAGCGCGAAGTTCAGAATGTCTGCATCGGTAACACTCGACGGGAGAGCCTGCGCCTGGGACTGGGTCGTGGCGTTGCCGAGGATGGCAGCGCCGGCAATGCCGAGGCCGAGCGTCTGGAGGAAGGCGCGACGGCCCTTTTCGAGGTTGACGACGCGAGTGCCGGGCTCGAAGCCCGCAAGCTCGCTCTCTGCGGTGTTCTGCTTGTCGATCATGGTCCGTTTTCTCCCAATGTGTCGCACGCCTGAAATCGCGGCGTCGATGGCGAAGTTAGTGGTAACGCGATTCGTCACAATGACGGGTTTACTAAAAGTGGCTTAACTGTGTAGCATTTTCTTTGACTGTGTCTAATCAGGCACGCAATAGTAAGAATGCTGTTGTAGGGCGCTCGTCCCGGTGGGCACGGACAGAAATGAAGGGTACGTTAACGAAACGCCGGGATCGGAAAAATCTCCCATGTCTTTGACGCGGCTATCCTTTGCTCTGGTTTGTTGCGCGGGACTCCTCGGCTCCGTCGCCCTCGCCCGTGACACTGCCCCCCCGCGTGCCAGCTTGACTGGCCCAGAAACGGAGATGGATCTGACGGCGCGTCCGCTGCGCCGGACCGTCGCAGGCAAGCCGTCGCGAGATGCGGTCGTCGCGCCTGATCGTGGCGAGGGGCGGACCTACAATTTCAGCCCCGAGGACGTCGAGGCGACGGCGGGGCTTGGCTCCGAAGCGGTGGAGATCGGAACTCAGTCCGGCGAAGCCGGTAGCTACCGTCTCAACTTCGAGCGGGCCGAAGTGAAGGATGTGGTCCACGCAATCCTGAACGATACGCTCGGCCTCAACTACACGATGGCTTCCGACGTTGCGGGCCAGATCACGATTTCATCGCCTCGACCAATGACTCGGGTCGAGCTGCTCTCGGCGCTGGAGACCGTGCTGTCGGGCCAGGGTTACACCATGACCCGCAACGCGGCTGGCTACCGCATCACCTCAGCCGCCACCAGCATCGGAAACGTCAGCTTCGGCAACGCGCAGGTGCCGGGCTACGGCGTCTCGGTGGTTCCGCTGCGCTATGTCTCGGCCGCGGTGATGTCGAAGCTCGTCTCAGGTTTCGTCACCGAGGCAGACGGCCTGCGCTTCGATACTGGGCGTAACACCATCATCGTGAAGGGTCCCGGCCCGCGTCGCCAAGAAGCGGTGAGTGCGATCCTAGCCTTTGACGCGGACTGGATGCGCGGGCAGTCGGTCAGCTTGTTCGAGCTGCGCCGTGCCCGGCCGGAGGCAGTCGTCGCCGACCTAACGCAGCTGTTCGACACCGGCGAGAACGGGGCGAGCTCGGGCCTGATCCAGTTCAAGCCCATCACGCGCCTGCGCGCCGTGATGGCGATGTCGAAGAACCCGTCCCTGATCCGCCGAGCCGAGACCTTCGTGCGCAAACTCGACGGTACGGTCGAGGCCGCCGAGGAAACGGTGTTCATCTACAAGGCACGTTACCGCGACGCGAAGGAACTGGCGCGCGTCATCAACGGCCTGTTCGGGACCGGCAACTCTAACATGAACACCAACAGCCCGACGCAGGGCGCTGGGCTCGGCGGCCTCAACGGGGGCGGACAGGGTCAGGGCCGGAATTTTGCCGGTGGCAATCAAGGCGGTGGCCTGAACGGCGTAAATTCCGGCTCCGGTTATGGCAGTCTCGGCCAGGGCAATTCCGGCAACCAGGGCGGCGCCCAGCAGAACACCGGCGCCGACCTCCTCCGGGCGCGGTTCGCCTCGGCGTACGGCGACTCTATGTCGAGCAACAGCATGGCCGATGGTGGCCCCACGGCGCTCGGAGGCGGCAGCGACAGCCTCGACCTGACCCGGCGCGGTAACGGGGCGCGGCGCGTCTCGATCAGCGCGGACCCGTCGAACAATTCGGTCATCACCTATGCCGACGGCGAGACCTACCGGAAGATCAACGCGGCGCTTCGTCAACTCGACGCGACCCCGGCGCAGGTGGCTGTCAACGTGACCATCGCCGAGGTAACGCTCACCGACCAGCTCAAGTACGGCGTGCAGTACTTTCTCGACTCTAAGAACATCGGGTTGGGCAAGGGCAAGGGATCGATCGGCCTGCTGAGCGCGGCCGCGGCGACGGCCGGCGGCGCCACCAACGCGTTGACGGCGGGGGCCGGCGGCGGATTCAATTTCCTCGTCGGCGGTTATTCCGGCCCCGACGTCGTGCTCTCGGCGCTCGACGGCTTCACCGACGTCAAGATCCTGTCCTCGCCCTCCCTCGTGGTCATTGAGAACCAGCCTGCCTCGCTCCAGGTTGGCGATTCCGTGCCGATCACCACGACGCAAGCACAAGGGATCACCGTGCCTGGCGCTCCGCTCGTCAGTCAGGTCGAGTTCCGCGACACCGGCATCATCCTCAATGTGGTCCCGCGCATCGGCCAGAACGATGCCGTGACCATGCAGATCGAGCAGGAGATCTCGGCGGTGGTCGGCGCTTCAAATACCCTGACGCCGACGATCTCGAAGCGCCGCGTCGCGAGCACGATCTCGGTGGCCAACGGACAGACCGTACTGCTTGCCGGCCTGATCAGCGAAAAGCGTCAGACCTCCCGCGACGGTATCCCGTTCATCGATCGAATCCCGAACGTCGGTGACCTGTTCAGCTCGGTGGACAACGGCGCCCAGCGCACCGAACTCGTGGTGTTCATCCGACCCGTGGTGGTGCGATCGGGCCGCGATGCGCAGCGTGTCGCGGAGGATTACCGCGGCAAGCTGCTCGATGCAGGCGCTCGACGCGGTGCTGCGCTGCCTGCCCGCCGCCCGGTCTACAAGCCCTAACCGACAGCGCATGTTCGTCAGACGCGTCGAGACGACAGATTTCGCCGGGCTCGTGATCGGTGTTGCCGTCGCTGGCGCAGCATTCGCGACCTGGGTCGGTCCGGGCCTTGCCGCGACGGGAATCGTTGCGCTCGCTCTGGCCGTAATCGGCATGCGGATCGTCTGGCAGGATCTGGCGGATTTCACGATTCCTGACGCCGCGACCCTAGCTTTCGGACTGATCGGCCTTACGGCACGGATCGGCGACGGCGCCTATCTGGGCGATACTCCGGTTGTGACCATCGGCTTGGCGGCTCTCGACGCCGCGATCTGCGGGGGCGTCCTGCTCGGGTTGCGCGAGGGCTATTACCGTCTCCGCGGCCATGACGGCATCGGTCTTGGCGACGTGAAGCTCGCAGCTGCGGGCGGCGTCCTTCTCGGAACCGTCGGACTCTCCTGGGCGGTCCTCGGGGCGAGCCTGACCAGCCTCGCAGTCGTTGGCGCGAGTCGGATGCTGCCCGCTCTGGCGCGCGCGTTTCCGGTGACCGACCGGATCGCCTTCGGCGCCGTCCTCGCCCCCGCGCTTTGGGCGACGTGGCTCGTCGGACAGATCCTGCCCGGCGTGCTGGGGCATCCGTAAGATGTCGATCTTCGCCTACATGGCTCTCGATTCCGCGGGCAAGATCCTGAAGGGGACGATGGAGGCGGAGGCGAGCGGCGAAGTCTTCGCCCATCTCGACCGGATCGGCTGCACGCCGATCTCGGTCAAGGCGGAAGCCCGCGGGGCGCGGCCGGCCAGGCGCTCGCTGCGAGACTGGTTGACGCCTGACCCGCGCCCCGAAGACATCACCGGCCTGACGCTGGATCTAGCGATGCTGCTCAAGGGTGGCGTCGCGCTCACCGAGGCGCTGCAGATTCTCTCCCAGATGGAGAGTCGGAGCTGGCTCGTGCGTGTGCTGCGCGACCTTCATAACGCGCTCAGCCAAGGCAAAAGCCTATCGGAGGCGATCTCCGCGCACCCAAAGCTGTTCCCGCCGATCTACGTAAAGATGGTTGAGGTCGCCGAGACCTCCGGGCGACTGGAGGAGGCGTTGAGCGGGCTCGCCGCCGAGCGTCAACGCGGCGAGCGCCTCCGAAAGCGCTTCATCTCGGCGATCTCCTACCCCTGCTTCTTAGTGGTCGCGGCGGTGGGCGTGCTGTTCTTCATTTTGATCTACCTGATCCCGAAGTTTGAGGTCGCGCTGCAGGGCTTCCGCGATAAGATCGACCCCTCGGCGCTGGTGGTGTTTGAGATGTCGGGCTTTCTAAACCGCAACCTCGATGTCGTGGTGCTGTCGATGGCTGGCCTCCTCGGTGGCGCCGTCCTGCTCAACCGGATCGGCAGCGAGCGCGGGCTATGGCTCGCCCTGCTCGCGCGCCTACCGTTCAGCCGGGCAGTGCTGGCCAACGAACTCACCGTCACCTTCTGCCGGACCCTGGCGATCTTAGTGCGCAACCGCGTCGATATCTCCACCGCGCTACGCCTGATCCGTGGCGTTGTGCGCTTGCCTGGTGCTGGCTCCGAGATCGACCGGGTCGTCGCAGACGTGCGCCAGGGCCAGCGCCTCTCCGAGACCCTGTCGCGCGGAAAGCTCTTTCCGCGACATGTGGTGCAGATGCTGCGCGTCGGCGAGGAATCTGGCGATCTCGCCGACAGTGCCAGCCGTGTCGCAGTGTTCTACGAGGCCAAGCTCGACGCGGCTCTAGGTCGCGTCATCGCGGTGGTGGGGCCAGCGGTGATGGTTCTGGTAAGTCTTCTGATCGCGTGGCTCATCATCTCGGTTATGACCGCGCTAATGAGCATTAACGACCTGCTGGTCTAAGGTTTCGTTCCGATGATGGCTTCCGTGCGTTCTCGCTTCGATCAATCCGTGCGTCCCCGGCGCGATGCGCAAGGCGGCTTCACCCTCGTTGAGTTGCTCGTCGTGCTGGTGATCCTCGGCCTCGTCATGGGCCTCGCTGGTCCACGTGTGCTTGGCTACTTGTCGAGCTCGCGCGACAAGGCGGCCAAGCTCCAGATCGAGTCCTTCGCCTCGGCGCTCGACCTATTCTACCTCGATAATGGCCGCTATCCCTCGACGAGCGAAGGCCTGCAATCATTGGTGCAGCGCCCGCCCGCCGCGGAGAACTGGAGTGGTCCCTACCTCAAGCAGGGCAGCGTTCCGGCCGACCCTTGGGGACATCCCTACGAGTATCGAACGCCGGGCAAGACCGCGCCCTACGCCATCCTCTCGCTCGGCGCCGACGGCGTGAAGGGCGGCAATGGCGTGATCGGCAAGGAATGACGGCCGGGGTTCGGAGCGACACGCGCGATCGCGGGGCATCGGCGGGCTTTACGCTAATCGAGGCGCTTGCGGCCTTCGCGATCGTAGCTGTCTTGAGCCTCGTGGTGCAGCGGGGCGTGGTGCAGTCGCGCGCCGGGCTCGTGGCGGTGGAGGACAGGCTCGCCGCCGAGCGCGTCGCCCGCTCGCTCCTCGCCGAACCTTTGCGCATATCGGACATCGGCAGTGGCGGACGCACCGGAACCCTGGACGGCTACCGCTACACCATCCGCCTCGCGGCACTGGAGCTTCACCTGCCCGAAGCCGAGCGCGATGCGGAAGGCGGCTGCCAGCAATCTGCCGGCTCCTGCGATCCGGCAGACCCCGCCGCGCCCCTCCGCTGGACGCCGATGCGCCAGGACATCGAGGTCCTGACCCGCCGCGGAACGGTCGTAACGTTCGAGACGATCCGCCTCGGACAGACGGCATCGGCCGATGGCGGGGGGCGGTAGCATAATCGCTCCCAAGACAGGGCCGTGGCCGTCGCAATTCGGCCGGAACCGGCGCGTTTCCGAACCTCCGGTCTCGCGACGCGAGGCAGACTGAAAGCGATCCGTATGATGGGCCTCGAGACCTTCCTGAAGCGCTTCTCGAAAGCCGCGCGACCGATCCCGGATCCGATTCCTCTTAAACCAGAGACCGCCTCGATCCCGGCTGCGCTGGCCCCGAGGGAACCGGGGCCGGCCGCGCACGAAGCGGTCTCGGGCGAGCCGGTCGCACCGGGCGAGACCACGTGGCGGCAGGTGCTCGACCCCGACTGGGAGGCACGGCGCCAGGTGCTCGATTGGAAGGGCCTGCCGCAGGTTCACGACTATGTAGCCCGCCTGATGACCGGCCGCTCCACCGCCGAGCGCGGTTTATGGCTCGACTGGACCCTCGACCGCCACCTTGCACCGCTGCGCGAGCAGCTGGGCCGCGATCTCAGCCTCGCCTCGTTCGGCTGCGGTCCGGGCGGGATCGAGGAAGCGATCCTGCGCCAGGGACACTGGCCTCTGTCAAAGATCACGCTCTATGAGTACGACGCGGCCCTGCTCGCGGACGCCCGGCGCAAGATCGAGCCGTTTCAGCTCGAATCCGAGTTCCTGGCCTTCGATTTCAACCATCCGCCTCCGATCGACCGCAGCTTCGACGTCGTGTTCTTCTGCCACTCCCTGCACCATTGCGCTGACCTCGAACGGTTTCTGCCCTTCCTCAATCGGATCGTCTCGCCGGACGGGCTGATCCTCGGGCTCGATTATTTCGGGCCGCCGCGCCTTCAGATGGACCGGGATACCCGCCGGCTGGCCGACGAGATCTTCGGCTACCTGCCCGCGCACCTGCGGCGGAACCTGAAAGCGGAGCAGGAGGACCGGATCGATGCACGCCTGACGCTGCCGACCATCCCGGCAGTAGCCAGCTACGATCCGAGCGAGGCACCCCGCAGCGCCGACCTTCGCTCCATGCTGTTTGCGGCCTTTGATGTGGTCGAGGTGCTACCGATGGGGGGTACGCTGCTGCGCAACCTGCTCGCCGACCGCGCCGGAAATTTCCGCAACGAGAGCGACATAGCGATCCTCGACCTGATGATGATGATCGAGCGGCTGGCGATCGAGACCCGGCTCGTGGCGTCTGACGACCTATACTTCGTGGTCAAGCCAACCAACCGGATCTGACCCTCGACGGATCGGAGCCGGTCAGCGCTCCCAGGCGGTGACGTAGTACGGCGCGTCTCGGGCCGGGGCACGGGCCAGGGTCACGTCCACGCTGCGGTTGGCGGCCGCCGCGGTGGCGACCGTGACGCGGACGCGGAAGGCCGTGCCACGTGTCGTGGTGATCAACGGCTGCTGCTTCGGCAGCAATTGCTTAAGTCGATCGTCGATCGTCGCACGCGGCGCGGCACGCAAAGCCATCACCTGCGCGACGACGCTTGGACTCATCTCGGGCAGCGCCATCAGAACCGTCGCGGAGGCTTCCAGCACGTTCACCCGGCCCTGAACGTTGTCGACGGTGAGCAGGGGCGCGAGGGCGGCCACATCGTCGTCCGTGACGTCGGCCAACCAGCGGAGTTCCGCCACGATGCGGAAGCCGTCTTTGCCCCGGCCGACGGGCTTGGCCGCGAGGTTGATCTTGGCTGGATCGGCGTTCGCCGGCGGCTTGTCCTCGTAGCGGTCGCGCCATTGCACGACGCGGGCGGCGAATACTTCAGGCTTTAGGCCGGTTAGCCCAACGGCGCGATACGCGCCTGCCAGCAGCACGGGATCAGACCAGTTCAGGTCGATCCGGCCGGACTGGTCGATCGCGGACAAGGTGATGGTGCCGCCGTCCAGAGCGATCCGCTGGTCGTGGATCCGCGCCGTAGAAAGCTTCAACGCGAACAATTCGTGGGCTGCGAGATCGATTCCGGAGCGGATCATCGCTTCGAGCCTTAAGTCGTCAGCGGTGCCGCGCACGCCGTTGATCGCCGAGCGCACCATAAGCGCTGTCCCGCCGGTAAGGCTCAGGAGCAGGGCCATGATGCCGAGCACCGCCACGAGGATGAAGCCGTCCTGCCGGCCGCGCATCTCAACGCCCCCCCGTCGCGGCCATGCTGCCCGGCTGCGCGCCGGGCTCGGCCTGACCCTCGGGCGAGCGCGGATCAATGCGACTGCAGAACGCCTTTCGCGGCGCGGCGCAGCCCGGCTCTGCCTCGATCCTGAGCGGGACGCGAAGGCTCGACAGGATCTCCCCGCTCGCGGGATCAGTGAAGGCGACGCGCACGGCGATCGGCAACGTCTCACCCGCGGGCCAGGCATCAACCACAAGTTCGGGGCCGCCTGCACCGGGCGCCATGACATAGGCGAAGCGGACCGAAGCCGTGCCGGCGTAGATCGTGTGCGTGGGCGCGAAATCGAGTGCGGCCTCGTCGCGATCGATGGGCGAGAGCGGCGCCTCGGCGCGAAGCACGGTGCTGCCGTCCTTCGTCTCGATCCCCTGCAGCAGGATCGCGAGGCTCTGGGACGTGCGGTCCGCGTCAGTTCGGTCGAGGGAGAACAGCATCCGGTCGGGCAGGCCCGCGAACACGAAGTTCCTCCGGCCCGGCCCGGCCCAGCGCGCGCGCGCAATCGACCCAATGTCGCGGGCGAGCGCGGCCAGCGCGTGGCCGGCGACGTCTAAGCGCTCGGTGCGCTCCGCCGTCCGGTCGGCCTGCCGCGACATCAGCCCGAGCAGTGACCCAACTGCGACCAGGATGATCGCACCGATCGCCATCGTCGCCAGCGCCTCCAGAAGGAGGAAGCCAGCCGAACGCGGCCGTGCGGGCGGGACGCGGAGACGTCGCGCGGTGCGTGTTGCGCGGGCGTCCCCCTCACTCGTCAAGACGTGCGCCCCGGTCAATCACGATCGCTGCGGTCTGCGGATCGACCCGGACCGACAGGATGCCGGACCGGTCGGCCCGCATCAGGAAAATCTCCCCGCCCGACGCCCGCCCGTCCGGCAGGAAGCGGATGCCGTCGAGCCCCGCGCCGGAGATGCGCAGGAACAGGTTGGTTGGGATGGCGACTACCCCATTCTCGGCGCTGGACAGCACGCGGCCGCCCGCGAGATCGACGACGCTTGTCACCGGGCGCCCTCTCCGGACGGCTTCATCGCGGTCGGCCCTTAGAATCGCCGCGATCTCGAACCCCTTGACCCGCAAGCTCGTCGCACTCCCCGAGAACGACACACGCGGCAAGGCGAGAGCAGCGATCAGGCTGATGATCGCCAGGACCAGCGTCATCTCGATCAGGGTGAAACCCGCATGGTTCGCGCGGTGGGAGGCGTCGGCCGTTGTCATGCGGTGTTTTGAGTATCCTGGCCCTGCGGCGAAACTCCAGCCGCAGGAAGTCTGCCCCATGGGGAAGCACTTGCATCTGAGCGCGTCGAATTCGAGGCGTCGCGTGAGGTGCTCAGATCCAGTGTTCGGCAAAATCGCGGTCCAAGTCGAGGGCGATCGTGTCCGCCAGCACGGCCAGAGGATCCGCGCCGGGCATGAGCAACGCCGTCCGGGGCACAGTGCCTGCGTGCCAGCTTTCTGCATGGGGCACGATCAGCCGGTACAAGCCTGGCAGGTCGGCCGCAATCTCGAGGGGATAGGCACGATGAGCCGCGATCTCTGATGCAACCACCGGCAGCCCCATGGCGAGCGCGAGCGCAATGCCGCACGCGACGCCCTGCCGGCGTTGCGGGGTCAGATAGAGGTCGCTGGCCGCCAACAGGTCGAAGAGTTCGGCGTCGCTAAGGGCCACGAACGTCACGAGGTCGGTAGGCTCATCGGGACAGGCGACGGGACTGCGGCCGGCCGCGACGAAGAGAGGTCGGATTTCGAGTGCTGGGTCGGTGAACGGATATTCAGTGGCAAGTGCGACGAAGTCCTCGATGCCATTGTCCCGCGCGTCTCCTGCCTCCGTGTCAAAGAGACCAATCACGACGAAGCGCCCAGTAAAACCGAATTTGTCGCGTAGAGCCGGGCGTCGCTCTGCCCAGACGTCGGACCATGCCGCACCCGACGGGCGGTCGTGAGCAAGCAGCACCGCTTCTTGCCCGAACAGGGCATCCCGTGCCGCATGCGATGTCGAGAAGACGCGGCGCGCAAGCGAAGCGTGATAGCGCTTGTCGAGTATCGCATCCGCACGCGCGTCGCGATCGGGACCCGATCCCGGCGGCGCGTCGCCATGATCGACGCAGTAGACGAGCGGCCGCCGCCCGAGATGCTGCGTCACCGCAAAGAACGGCGCGGTGTGGGCGACGACCGCATCGACGCCTTCGCGCGTCGCGAAGACCGCCGCCTCCGTGGGGTCGACGAGCTGGACCCCACGGTAATCCGGGCCGGCGGTCACGTCCTCCCGGTCGGGGCCGCCGAGGATGACCTCGAAGCCCCGCGCGGTGAGAAACGCTGCCTGATCCGCCACCCACCGGCCGATGCCGTCTCCGGCGCTCAGCAGCAGGACCCTGCGAACGCCGGAGGGCGGACGCCGCCACGGAGGAACCACCCGCGGCGGAACGGCGAGGCCCCCGATCCTCTCCCGCGACAGGTTCGGATTGTAGGACGGATCGTCCCGGATCACCGCCGCGTGCCGCCGCCGCACGCGGATCGCTTCGCGGACGTTGCGGCCTTGGTCCGCCCGGGTCGTGGAGGCGCCGCGCGAGAGCGATTCGTGATGCAGCAGCAGCGGCTCGGCGACGTAGAGGTTGCGATATCCCGCAGCCTGCGCGGCGCAGCAGAGGTCCACGTCGTTGTAATCGATCCGCAGCAGCGGGTCGAAGCCGCCGATTTCCACGAAAACCGAACGCCGGATCGCGAGGCAGGCCCCGGTGACGGCGCTCATCTCACGGGTCGCATCGAGGGCGCGCGCAGTCGCCTCCGGCAGATCGACGAGGGCATGCGCGCCGACGCCGGCGATGCCGAGGACGACGCCGCCATGCTGCACCGTCTCGCTCGGATAGAGCAACCGCGCGCCGACGGCGCCCGCTTCCGGCCGGGCGGCGTGGATGGCGAGCCGGCGCAGCCAATCCGGCTGCCGGACGGTGGTGTCGTTGTTGAGGAAGACGAGGATGTCTTCGTCCGCGCCCGCCGCGCCGGCGTTGCAGATCTCAGAGAAGTTGAACGGGCCGGGCGAGGCGACGACGCGCACCCGCGCATCCGACGCGACCTCCGCGAAGTATCGCGCCGTCTCATCCTCCGACGAACCGTTATCCACGATGACGATGCGATAACGTTCGGACGGGTAGTCGGTGCGTGTAAGGACGCTGTCGATGCAGGCCCGCAGCAGGGCACTCCGGTCCCGCGTCGGGATGACGATCCGGACGGTGGGCAGCGGCTCCGGCGGGCCATCGGGTGCCTCGGCCGCGTTCCGCGACTGATCGGGAACGGGCTGGTTCGTGCGCGATGGCGGCACCGCCTCGTCCACGGCGCGGTGGTGGAGGATCAACGGAATGCGGATCACCCGCGCGGGGTCGAGCCCGAGCAGCAGGTCCGCCCAGGCCCGGTCGGGATCTCCGAGGCGGCCCGATGCACCCGCGAGCATCTCACGGGTCGGCGGGGCGATGCGCAGGGCGATCACCGGGCCGGCATAGGGCACCTGCCGCATGAGCACGGGCGACATGGCGGGCGTGAACACCGGCGCATGCCGCGCCCCGATCCCGTCGATCCGGTCGTGATCGCTGTAGGCGCCGAGCGCCGCCCCGTGGCCAAGCGCGGCCGCGAACGCGTGACAAGCGTGCGGCCGCAGCCGGCTCCCCCCGCTAGCGAGCAGCACGATTTCCCCGTCCGCCAGCCCTGCCAGCGCCTCGGCGATCGTATCGACGCAGGCGATCCGCGGCTCGGCGGCGACCTGGGCGACGATCGTCTTCCAGGAGGCCCCGTCCACGTCCGCGCCGCGCAGCAGCATGGCGCACCAAGAGGCACCGGCCTGACCTGCGAGGGCGCTCACGAATGCGCCGGCGCCGTCCCGGCCGACGACGACGATGCAATGCACGGTCGCCGGCACCGGTTCGGCGGCGATCCGCTCCAGATCCGCCGCTTCGAGATCGTCGTGTACGGCGAGCCAGCGCTCGTAGCGCGAGACGCCCGTCGGCCGATGGCCGCGGCGGAGACCCAGCCGAAGGTAATGGACGAGCGGGATCGGGAAGGTTTCGCGGTCGCGCGGATACGTGAGCGCGTAATGCTCGGCGTCGAAGGCCGGGCCGGGGTCCCGCAGTTCGGCTGCGCCGTATTCGAGGTAGTGGGCCAGCGCATCCCATCCGCCCCTGGCGACGTCCGGGTAGGTGTCGCGGTACCACGCTTCGTCGAACAGCCCACTGGTGCGGATCAGGTAGATCAGCGACGCGTCGTCGTCCCGCAGCCAGACCGGGCATCCGGTCCCGACCTCACCTGCCTCGATCGCGTGCAGAAAAGGCGGCAGCGGACCCGTACCGGCCCCGGGGACGGCGTCGAGGTAGCGGCGCGTGTCGAAGTTTGGCCCGGGATCGCGATGCTCGTGCAGGCCGTATTCACAGAAATGCGCTAGCGGGCCCGGCCCGAAACCCGCGAGTTCGGGATAGGTCGCACGATACCATTCGGCGTCGAACAGGCCGGAATCCTGAACGCGTCGGGTATGATCCGTGATCACCGGATCGACGCGCGGACGACGTTTGCTGCGAAAGAATTTCATCACGTCCTGTTCCGCCCACCCTCTGTCGCCGATCCGGAAGCGCCCTCGACGTGGCAAAGACAACGTGCCGGAGCATCGCGCACCGGGATCGGACCCGCTTCTCGCCGTCCACGCGCCGACAGCGTGGCGGCTGGTTCGGGGGACGGTGATGCGCCCGAACGAAGGTTTGCCGCCGCGCGCGGTCAGTCGAGATCGAACACCCACCCCTCACCCTCGGCGCGAAACCCGGAATCGGCGAAGACGTCGGCACAGGGTGCGTTCCTGTCTGTCGCAAGAAAGCACGCCGAGACCCGGGTCGAACCGTCCCGCTTCAGCCCGTCGATGATGCCCGCCAGCATCCGCCGCTCGATGTCGAGCCCGACGACGCGGCAACTCATGACGAGCTGTTCGATCGCGGCGCCACGCACGAGGACGGCGCCGACGAGGCCGTAATTGGTGAAGCGGTCGGCAACCGAGAAGGCATGGATCACCGCACCCTCCTGAAGGGCCGCCTGCATCGCCTCCGAAGTCCACCGGTGGCCGGTGGTGTTGAACTGATTGGTCTTGTTGATCAGTTCGAGCGTGCGGGGAAAGCGGCCATGCCCGATCGTCGTGATGACGTCCGACGCGACCCGGATGTCGAGATTGTTCAGAAACTCGGTGCGCGAGACCGTCTTGCGGGTCTCCTCGCGCACCACCTGCGCCCGGATCATCTCGGTCCTCCTTCCGGATTCGTCCGAGATGAACGGCACCTGCGTCTCGGCCGACCACAAAAGCGTCCGGCGGATGCCGTAGAGGTCGGCCCCGAGCGTCCGGATACCCGGAAACGCCGCCTCGATGGCGGCCCGCTCGACCGGGTTGTCGTCGATGAACACGGTGCTCGACGGCAGGACGTTGACCTGTTGTAGGATCGCGGCGACGCTCTCGACCTTCGGATTCCAGCCGATCATCACTACCGCAAAATCGGCGAGTTCCAGGCGGTCGCCGAGTTGAGAATCCCAGGCGGCGCGGATCGTCGCGTCGTCGTTCTTGCTCGCGATAGCGAGCACGATCCCCCTCGCCTTAAGGACGTCCAGCGCCTCGACTAGGCCGAACGGCCAGCCCTCGTTGGTCTTTGCCTCGCCCGACTCCTCGGCGAGCACGCCGCGCCAGAGCGTGTCGTCGAGGTCGACGATCACCAGCTTGACGGCATCGATCTGCCGCAGCGTCCGGACCATCGCCTCGATCTCAGAGTGGACCGCATCGAAGAACGCGTCGATCCGCAGATCGCTCTGCAAGCTGACCGGCGGCGGAGGGTGGAGGCGGGCGCGATCGTGGGCGGCATCGAAGTCGCTCAACGTCGAATTGTGGTTCAGCATCCAGAGATGCTCGTCCTGAACGTGGATGCGTCCGATCGTAGCCGAGATGGCGTCGAAATCGAGGATGTGGCTGTTCGCATAGCCAGCGACGAGATCGGCAAGACTCTCGTTAAGGCGATCGATGAAATAGCTGAAGTTCCTCAAGTCGTTGCGCGGCAAAAGGCGCCCGAGCACGTCCTGTTGCGGTCGAAAGTAGTTGACGACGAGGCTCGCGAGTCCGGTCTCGCGGTTCCAGCGCATCGCCGCGTCGAGGGCGAGGCTCAGGCGTTGCACGGCCTGATCGAAGACGAGCTGGTAATCCTCGGTGCGATGATACTTGAGCTTGGCAAAATGCGCGTCGGCCAGCAGGGTGCGCAGCGGGATCTGGACGATCTGCACGTCGTAGGCGGCGATCGGCTGCGGCGGGGTGTCGGGCAGTCGTCCGATGTTGTTGAACAGGACGAAGTCGCCGGGCGTCGCCCCGCTGTCGTTCGAATAAGAGACCAGATCTTCGACGAGGCAGGAGCCGATCACCAGGATCCGCCTCAAGCCGGTCGGGGTCGCCCGCAGGCCGGTCGGGATCCGAAACTCCTTTGGGTCTCGGGGGCTCCGTGAACCCGCAGCGGGACCGGCCGGTATGTCCCCATCGCGCGACGCGGCGCTGGAAACCGGCCCGAAATCCGACCTCCGCGGCGACAAGAACCTCCAGAGCGACGTCATACGGTTTCCTGATGGGCCGACGTAAATGTCACCCTTGCCGTCTCCTTAACCGTGTCGATCGCGCAGGGGTATCCCGGTATCTAAAGGGCAACATGCGCGGCGCCTTCATCGTGCGCACTGGTGCGTCGATGCCGCCTTCTTCTCCTGAAAGGCGTCCATCGCGTCGCAACCTGTTACCACGAGCTCACTTGCAAGAACGTCTCGGCCGTGATCGGCCCCCACGAGGTGGTCCAAGGGTAAAGTTAGTGCACGGTTGGCCGCTCCGCCACGGGTAGCTTGGCCGGCGGAGCTGGTCGGGCGAGCGCAGCCGGCCAAGCGGAGAAGGCTGGCATGAACACCTCCGGGGCCGGCGGTCGGTATCCCAGAGAGGCATGCGGGCGCACGCCGTTGTAGTGACGTCGCCAGCTTTCGATCACGACCTGCGCTTCCCTGAGTGTGTAGAAGATCTCGCCGTTCAGGAGTTCGTCGCGAAGCCGTGCGTTGAAGCTTTCGACGTAGCCGTTCTCCCACGGTGAGCCTGGCGTGATGTAGGCCGTCTTTGCTCCGACGCCGGTGATCCAAGCTTGGAGGGCCTTCGCAACGAACTCCGGGCCGTTATCCG
>NZ_VRUX01000139.1:0-9046 GCF_008039885.1 Methylobacterium sp. WL103 | reverse complement strand
CCGCCGATCGCGGCGCCTGCCAGTGCGCCGAGGCCGGCGCCACCAAGCGCGCGGTCCTGCGGCGTGTTGCAGGCGCCGACCGAGAGGGCGAGGGTGCCGGCGAGGGCGGCGGCGATGAGCTTCTTCATGAGTTCCGAGACTCCCTTGTGCATCCGATCCGGCGTTTCGCCGTGGTGATGGTGCGGTCCGAGCTTAGCCTTATCCACCATGAAATGCACATGACACGGCCAAGGTTCCGCCGGGATGCGGGCAGTAGCCGAAAAGCCGAGCTTGTCTCCAGGGTGCGGCGCCCCGGTTCAAGACTCCGATCTGCTCCGGCTCGGGCCATCGACGCCGCGAAATGCCCTCGGCACGGCGCACGGCGCGGGTTAAGAGCCTGCGGAAGCGGGTTTCCGAAATCGGCGACCCCATCCGTCGCGACCATCGCCTGAGAGAGGGTGCCATGCCGAGAGCCACCACGATCGTCCGCCGGGCCGCGGTCCGCCCCGATGCGGTCGTCGACACGATCAGCCTCGACCATGCCGGGCGTCAGGCGCAGCGCGGGCACCTACACAGCGCCGGCGGCCTGCATATCGACCTGGCGCTGGCGAAGGCCGCCGCCCTCGAGGACGGAGACGCCCTGCGCCTCGACGACGGTCGCCTCGTCGCGGTGAAGGCCGCCCCGGAGGCGCTGCTCGAGGTTCGCGCCGAGAATCCAGCCCGCCTGATGCGCCTCGCCTGGCAGCTCGGCGGCAACCACGTCGCGGCCGAGATCGGCGCCGAAATCCTCCACGTCCCGGCGACGCCCGCCACGGCGGAGCTCGTCCGCGGCCAGGGCTGCACGGCGACCCCAGTCGATCGCGCCTTCCGCCCCGAGCGCATGGCCCACGATCACAGCACCTGCGGCCACGACCATTCGCACGACCATCACGATCATGCGGCACACGCGCATGACGACCACGGGCATGACGATCACTGGCACGACCAGCATGCCCACGATCACGCTCCTCACGTGCACGGCCCGGATTGCGGCCACGATCACTGAAGCGGCTGCGAGACGGAATCGGCGGCCGGCCTCAAGCGGCGACGAACCGGCCTGACGGCTGCGCGGGTTCCGCCTCGCCCTCGGCGAGCACCAGGATCGCGCGGCCTTGGAGCGGGACGACGGCGCTTGATGCGTAGCCGGGGGCGTCCGGCGGGACGGCGCCTGTCGCGGCGGTGCTGTCGAAGACCGGGTGCCACGGGCCGCCGACCACCGCTGCGAGGCGGAAGTCGCAAGGGCCTTGGTCGGCGTTGATCAGGATCAGGATACGGCCGCGGTCGAGGTCGTTGCCGATCTGCATCCCGAAGGCGCGCCGGCTCTCGTCGGCCCAGGCCTCGGAGTCCATCTCCGCACCGCAGGGCGACAGCCAGTGCACGTCGCGCAGGCTCCCCCCGGGCGCGACCGGCGCGCCGTCGAAGAACGCGCGTCGGCGCAGGGCCGGCCGCTCCCTGCGTAGGCGCGTCAGGTTGGAAACGAACGTGCCGAGGTCCGGGTCGGGATCGGTCGACCAGTCCATCCAGCTCGTCGCGTTGTCCTGGCAGTAGGCGTTGTTGTTGCCCGCTTGCGTCCGCGAGCGCTCGTCGCCCATCAGCAGCATTGGCACGCCCTGGGCCAGCATCACGGTGGCGAGCAGGTTGCGCACCTGCCGGGTGCGGACGGCACGGATCGCGGGATCGTCGGTCGGCCCTTCGACGCCGTAGTTGCGCGACACGTTGTGGCCGTGCCCGTCGCGGTTATCCTCGCCGTTCCCTGCGTTGTGCTTCTCCTCGTAGGCGACCACGTCGGCCAGCGTGTAGCCGTCATGGGTCGCAGCGAAGTTGATGCTGGCGAGCGGGGAGCGGCGAGAGGGCGCGAACACCTCGCGCGATCCGGTCAGCCCCTGCGTCAGCTTGGCGAGCTGGCCGGCGTCGCCCCGCCAGAAGCCGCGGGCGGCGTCGCGGAACTGGTCGTTCCACTCGCTCCAGCCGCGCGGATAGCCGCCGAGCCGGTAGCCGTCCTCGCCGAGGTCCCAGGGCTCGGCGATCATCTTGACCTGGGCGAGCACCGGGTCCTGCGCCACCGCCTGGAAGAACGCGGCCTGCGCCGAGAACGCGGAGGGCGACCGGCCGAGGCTGGTGGCGAGGTCGAAGCGGAAGCCGGCGATGCCGTAGGCCGTCGCCCAGTGCCGGAGCGAATCCAGCACCATCTGCATCACCCGCGGGTGGGCGACGTCGAGGGTGTTGCCGCAACCGGTGCAGTCGACGTCGCGGCGGGGGTTCGCCGGATCGAGCTTGTAGTAGCTCGCGTTGTCGATGCCGCGGAACGACAGGGTCGGGCCGGTATGGTCGGCCTCCGCGGTGTGGTTGTAGACCACGTCGAGGATCGTCTCGATGCCGGCGGCGTTCAGCTCGCGGATCGCCGCCTTGAGGCCGCCGAGCCCGCCGTCGCCGAGGTAGCGCGGATCGGGCGCGAAGTAGCCGAGTGGCGAGTAGCCCCAGAAGTTCACCAGCCCCTTCTCGACGAGGAAGCGGTCGTCGGCGAAGGCCTGGATCGGCAGCAGCTCGAGGGCGGTGACGCCGAGCTTCCACAGGTGCTCGACGATGGCCGGATGCGCCAGCGCCGCGTAGGTGCCGCGCTCGGCTTCCGGCACCGCCGGATGGGTCATCGTCAGCGCCTTGACGTGCGCCTCGTAGATCACCGTCTCGGACAGCGGCCTGCGGATCGGCTGCAGCGCGAGGTTCGGAACCTCGGGCGCGGTGACGACCGATTTCGGCATGTAGACCGCGCTGTCGCGCCGGTCGATCTGGTCCTCGCGCTGCAGGCCGCGGCGGTGGCCGTAGAGGGCGTCGTGCCAGCGGATGCGTCCGCGGATCTCACGGGCATAGGGGTCAAGGACGAGCTTCGACGGGTTGAAGCGGTGACCGCGCGCGGGCTCCCATGGGCCGTGAACGCGATAGCCGTAGAGCTGCCCCGGCAGGACGCCGCGCAGGTAGCCATGCCAGACGTCGTCGCTGCGGCAGGGAAGCCGGATCGTCCGGCTCTCGTGGCGCTCGCCCGGCTCGAACAGGCAGAGATCGACCGCGGTCGCGTGCTCGGAGAACAGGGCGAAGTTGACGCCGCGTCCGTCGAAGTGGGCGCCCAACGGCGTCGGCACGCCGTCGTCGACGGCGATCATACGAAAATCCGACATGCGATGGTCCCCCCGGCCCGGAGCCGGTGTGGACGCATCCGTGTTCCCGGATCAAGTCGCCGGGGCGAATGGGCTGTGCGGCGCGCCCGATCGTGACCCAAAGCTACTCGCCTCAAGCCTACTCCGCCGCCGCGGCCGTCGTCGGCGGCTCGCGCTCGACGGTGCGGAAGTTCTCGAGTTCCGAGAGGAAGTTTCGCGCCCACCAGTCGACGTCCTCGCGGGTCATGCGCTCGACCATCGGCTTCCAGCGCTCCAGCCGCTCGCTACGCGGCATGTAGAGAGCCGTCCGGATCGCTTCGGCGACCTCGAAGCGGTCGTAGGGGTTCACCATCAGCGCCTCGGGTAATTGTCGCGCCGCGCCGGCGAACTTGGACAGGACCAGCACGCCCGGATCGTCCTCGCTTTGGGCGACGACATATTCCTTGGCGACGAGGTTCATGCCGTCGCGCATCGGCGTGACGAGACCGACGCGGGCGGCGCGGTAGAGGCCCGCGAGCACCGGCCGAGGATAGGCCTTGGTCACGTACTGGATCGGCGTCCAGGCCGGGTCTCCGAGCGCGCCGTTGATCTCGCCGACCGTCTCGTTGACGGTGCGCGAGAGCTGCTCGTACTCGGGCACCTCGCTGCGCGATTTCGGCGTGATCTGGATGTAGGTGACGTTGCCGCGCTGGTCGGGGTTGGAGGCGAAGAAGCGCTCCACCGCCTCCATCCGCTCGGGCACGCCCTTGGAATAGTCGAGCCGGTCGACGCCGATCAGCAGCTTGCGCGTGCGCAGGCCGGCCATCGTCTCGCGGACCACCTTGTTCGAGCCGGCCTTCTCCGCCGCGTCCTTGAAGCCGGCGACGTCGATACCGATCGGGAAGCTGCGGATCCGGGTGCGCCGGCCGTCGACCATCAGCGAGCCGCCGCCGAGGGGGATCGCGCGGAGCGTGTCGATCAGGTTGCGCGACAGGTTCTGCACGTCCGGGTCGGTCTGCAGGCCGATCAGGTCGTAGTCGGCGATGGCGCGGAGCAGGTCGTTGCTGGCCGGCAGCGTGTTGAACACGTCGGCGGCCGGCCACGGGATGTGGTGGAAGTAGCCGATCGGGTTCGAGAGCCCGAGGCCGCGCAACTCAGCCGCCATCGGCAGCAGGTGGTAGTCGTGCACCCAGATGATGTCGTCGGGCTGGACGAGCTTGGCCAGCGCCCGCGCGAAGATGCGGTTGACGCGGCAATACCCGGCATAATCCGAGCGCGAGAAGATACCGAGCCCGAGCCGGTAGTGCATGATCGGCCACAAGGCCCGGTTGGCGAAGCCGGCGTAGTATTCTTCGTGGTCCTGCGGCGAGAGGTCGACCACCGCGTACTGGACGCGGTCGCGGTCGATCAGCGTCGGCTCCTCTGAGGGCTCCTCGCTGATGTTGCCGCTCCACCCGAACCACAATCCCTCGTAGGCGGTGAAGGCCTCCTTCACGGCGACGGCGAGGCCGCCGGCGGCGACCGCCTTGCCGCCTTCTTCCGGAACCGCAACGCGGTTCGATACGATCACAAGGCGTGCCACTCAGGTGGGCTCCGGATCCTCAAGCGCGCCGGCGTGGAACGCGCAACGTCAACGTTTCTTGCCATCCGTGAACGCGCGAGAGTTCCCGGCGATCCGTAGGGTTAGCCAAGCGCGAATGACCGCTGCGGGTCAAGCGATCGTTTGCAGCCCTCAAGACGAAATCCGAGGCCTGTCCCGGCGCCCGTCCCCGCCGCGCGGGGCGTCGGAGACAGGCGCGAACCTTGGCCGAACACGCCTGAACGGCGCCTGACCCGTCGTTCGCGCGGCCGTCCCCGGAACCCGCGGACGCGGGCGATGTTACTCAGGCGAACATCGCCCTCCAAGACCCGTGTACGAAGGAGTCCCGCTCATGGCTGCGTCCGAGATCCCCCACCCCGATCCGGCCCACGCCGCCGCGAGCGAGCAGGCCGAATGGCGCGGCCTGAAGGGCGATGTCGAGGGGATCGCCGATGTCGCGGCCGAACGCGGCCGCGGACTGATGGATGCCGCCCGGCTCCAAGCCCAGACCTTCGTCGAGGGTCGCAAGAACGACGCGGCCCAATCGGTCCACGACCTCGCCAAGACCCTTCGAGATTCGAGCAAGGACTTCGAGGATCGCCCGAACATCAAGGCGTTCTTCGACAGCGCGGCCGACGGCTTGAGCCAGCTCGGCGGCTCGATCGAGTCGCGCAGCTTCGCCGACTTCTACGGAGAGGCCGAAGCCTTCGCCCGCCGCGCGCCGGTGGCGGTTGCGGTCGGGACCTTCGTGGCCGGCTTCATCGCCGCCCGCTTCATCAAGTCGTCGAGCCTGCCGCCGGAAGGCGACGCGCGCGACAGCTTCCGCGCTTGATCGGCACGTCCATGTCGAACGGATCGCACACCCCGCCTCCGGGCTCCTCCTCCGGCTCCCCCGCCGGCAGCATCCAGAGCCTCATCGGCGATGCCCTGCGTGAGACCAACGATCTCGCCCGCAAGGAAATCGCCCTGTTCCGCGCCGAGATGGCGAAGAACGTCCGCTCGCTCATCGTCGGCATCGTCTGCCTCATGGCCTCTGCGGTGTTCTCCGTCGTCGCCCTGCTGGTGCTGATCGGCGCTTTCGTGAAGTGGCTCGCCACCATCGTCGGCTCCGAGTGGCTGTCGGCCCTGATCGTCGGCGGCGTCCTCCTGGTGCTCGCGATCGGGATGGCGCTCTGGGGACGCAGCGCCTTGTCGTTCTCGACGCTCGCCCCCACCCGCACAGGCCGGCAGGTCCGCCAGGACGCCCGCGCCCTTTCCGAGAGAGTGTCCGGATGAGTTCGATGAATGAGATGGAGCGGGACATCGAGGCGAGCCGCGCGCGCCTCGATGAGACCATCGAACGCATTCAGGGCCGCCTCTCGGTTTCGAGCCTGGTCGACGAGATGCTCGGCAACGCCCGCCGCGCCCCCGCCGTCAGCGGTGCCTACGACGGAGCGCTCGAGGCTGTCCGCCGGAACCCCGTGCCGGTCCTGCTGATCGCGGCCGGCGTCGGCTGGTTGATGCATCGGATGTCCCAGGACGCCAACCGCCGACGGACGCACGCCTCCGCCGAGCGCGTGCCGGTCCTGAACGACGGCGCCGCCCGCGCCTACGATCCCGACCTGCCCACCCGCCAGCCGAAGCCGCCGCTGTTGGACGAGACCCGCGCCTGACGGGACGCCGCTTCGCACAGCGCGGGCCGACGCCCCGACCGACCCCTCGGATTGGCCCCTAGCGGGTTTTGCCAGCCGCGTAAGAGTTCTGAAGGATCACGCCATGAGCAACACGAGCCTGGGCGACACGAGCAAGCCGGCCGCCACCGACAACCATCTTCCCGACGACATCGCGCGGCGCGCCGCCGCGAAAGTCGAGGCCGGTTTGCATGCCGCCGGCCTGGATCCGGTCCACCTCGATCCGCATGCAAAGGCGGCCGACCATACCCTGTGGCCCGACCCCGCGGGGCTGCGCGACCCGATCGGCCGTCACGACGCCTCTCCGCACGATCACCAAGCCGGCCCTGGCCCGGATGTCGCCGGCAAGGTCGGCGACGTGGCCGACAAGGCCCGCGCTGCGGCAAGCGATGCCGCCGACCGCGCGGCGGACTTCGCCGACCGGACGCGGGATCGCGCTTCGGATCTCGCGGACGACGTGCGCGACCGCCTCGGCGGTGCTGCGGACGAGGCCCGCAATTGGGTCTCGGGCGTCCACCGCGACCACATGCGCAAGATCGACGACGTGGTGGTGCGGGGCAGCGACAAGCTCGAGCGCAGCCGCACGGCGGTGGAGCAGTTCGTCACCGAGAACCCGCTGTTGGTTGGCGTGGTGGGCGTCGCCGCTGGCCTGCTGCTCGGCGCGCTGCTGCCTCGGACCCGCCAGGAAGACCGCAACATCGGACCCTACGCCGACGAGGTCCGCGACCAGGGCCTGCGCTACGCACGCGAGTTCACCAACCGCGGCCGGGAGTTCGTTGAGACCGCCCTCGACCCGGACAACATCCAGACGGCGGCCCAGAAGGCCGGCCTCAAGGCCGAGCCCGAGCACCACGGCGACGACCGGACGGCCCACCGTCTCTGAAGCAAACCCATATGGGAACCGATCGGAGAGGCGGCGCCGCAAGCGCCGCCTTTCTTCGTTCTCGACCCTTTCGCCGAGAGCGGGTAGGGACGCGGCCATGAAGACCGCCGATTGCGACATCCTGATCGTTCCGGGCCTGGGCGGCTCGGAGGAAGGCCATTGGCAGGCGCGCTGGGCCAGCCGAATGTCCACCGCCCGCGTCGTCGAGCAGGATTCCTGGCATGCGCCGGAGCCCGACGCGTGGTGCGGCCGCGTCGTCGAGGCGGTCGCGGCGGCGACGCGCCCCGTCATCCTGATCGCGCACAGCCTCGGCGTCGTCGCCTGCGTCGAGGCGGTTCCGAAGCTGCCCCAGGGCCGCGTCGTCGGGGCGCTGTTCGTGGCGCTGCCGGACGTCGAGGAGACGCCGAACCTGCCCGATAGCGTGCGCGCCTTCGCACCGCTGCCGCGCGACCCGCTGCCGTTCCCCTCCCTGCTGGTGGCAAGCCGCACCGATCCCTATTGCCGATACGAGCGTGCCGAGGACTTCTCCTACGCCTGGGGCTCGGCCTTGGTGGATGCCGGCGAATCCGGCCACGTCAACGTCGCCAGCGGCCACGGGCCGTGGCCGGAGGGCCTGATGCGCCTCGCCGGCTTCATGAAGGACCTGTGAGCGCATCGCTCAGGCCGCAGGCGCCCGGTTAACCTCCCGTTTACCGAAGCCCGCGCTGATGGACCTCGGATCACGGGCGATCCGGCCCGCGGGAGATCGACGTGACGCGAAAAGAGCTTCTGACGCGACTGGAGGCCGTGCAGACGGCGCTGGGCGAGCGCGCCCACACCTCCTTCAACAGCTCGATCTTCGGCGACGCCGCGCTGCTCAAGCGCATCGAGGCGTTCGAGGCCCAACTCGTGGCCGTCGAGAAGCCGAAGGTCGCCGACTACACAGGCAACATGTTCACCCGCATCGCCAACCGCCGCAACGCCGAAGCGGTGCAGAAGCGGGCGCAGTCCTAACGTCTCCCGCTACTTTGGCTCCGGGTCGGCCGGGCGGAGAAGTTCGCCGGCGACGTCCGAGAGCCGGGGCGGCGCCTCGCGCACGAACGGCAGGGGCCGGCAGACCGCAAGTGCCGCGAGGCCGAAGCGGGCGGTCATCAGGCCGTTCAGCACGCCCTCGCCGAGCTTCGCCGACACCCGCGCCGCGATCCCCAAGCCGAGCACCTGCTGGATCATGCTCTCGCCGACCGCCATCCCGCCGGTGACGGTCAGGTGCGTGAGGGCCGCGCGTGCTAGACGCAAGAACCCGAGGAAGCCCGGGCGCCCGCCGTAGATCGCCGCGATCCGGCGCAGAAGCCGCACGGCGGAGAAGACCACGAACGCAACGTCCACGATCGCCCGCGGGCTCAGCGCGGTGACGCCCGAGACCTGCTTGGCGGCGGTGGCGATGGCGTTGCGCGCCTGCCGGTCGAGGGGGCTCAACAACTCGTGCTCGGCGAGGCCGATGCGGTCGTCCACGTCGAGGATCGCGTCCGCCGAGGCTTCCAGCCGCTGGCGGCCTGCCGCGAGCCCCACGCGTTCCGCATAGAACGCCGAAAGGTCGCGGACCACGCCTTGGGCCGCGCTGTGGTCGCGCGTGGCGATCGCCGTGACCGCGGCCTGGCGCAGGTGCTCGATCTTGCGCTCGCGCCAGAGCCCGCGCAGCTCACGCACCACGATCGCCAGGAGCGCGAGCCCGGCCAGCGCCAGGAGCGCCAGGGCGACGCCGCCGAGCCAGGGCGCGGCCTGGAAC
>NZ_VRUX01000138.1:0-9057 GCF_008039885.1 Methylobacterium sp. WL103 | reverse complement strand
CAACCGGCACCGTCGAACGCGCGCTCCAACGCGGCGCGGCGCCGCTGCCGCAGCCCGGACGAGCCGACGACTTCCGCTGGCCCCCGGGCTGAACGCCCGGCAGAGACTCAGCGCGGCAGGATCGAGGCGCCCATCAGCGTCTCGTCGATCGAGCGGGCGGCCTGCCGGCCCTCGCGGATCGCCCACACGACCAGGGACTGGCCGCGGCGCATGTCGCCGGCCGCCCAGATCTTCGGATCGGAGGTGCGGTAATCCTCCTCGTTCGCCGTGACGTTGCCGCGCTTGTCGACCGTGATGCCGGACTGCTCCAGAAGCCCCTTCTGGATCGAGCCGGCGAATCCGATCGCCATGAACACGAGGTCGGCCGGCAGGACGAATTCCGAGCCCTCGATGGGCTGGCGCTTGGCGTCGACGCGGGCGCAGACGACCCCGGTGAGACGCCCCTTCTTGTTGCCTTCGAGCCGGAGGGTGGCCGCCTGGAACTCGCGCTCGGCGCCCTCGGCCTGGCTCGACGAGGTCCGCATCTTGGTCGGCCAGTACGGCCAGACCGAGAGCTTGTCCTCGCGCTCGGGCGGCCGCGGGCGGATGTCGAGCTGCGTCACCGACAGGGCGCCCTGACGGAACGCGGTGCCGACGCAGTCGGACGCGGTGTCACCGCCGCCGATCACCACCACGTTCTTGCCCGACGCCAGGATCGGCGCCTCGCCGTTGCCGCGCATCGGCTCGGCGCCGACCCGCCGGTTCGACTGGATCAGGTAGGGCATCGCGTAGTGCACGCCCTCGAGCTCCTGCCCCGGCAGCTGCGGGTTGCGCGGGTCCTCGGCGCCGCCGGAGAACAGCACAGCATCGTACTCGGCGGTCAGCTCCTCGACCGGCTTCGTCACGCCGACGTTCTGGTTGTAGTGGAAGACCACGCCTTCGGCTTCCATCTGCTTCACGCGCCGATCGATGTGGCGCTTCTCCATCTTGAAGTCGGGGATGCCGTAGCGGAGCAGACCGCCGGCCTTCGGCTCGCGCTCGTAGACGTGGACCGCGTGCCCGACGCGGGCGAGCTGCTGCGCCGCCGCGAGGCCGGCCGGACCCGAACCGATCACCGCCACCTTCTTGCCGGTGCGGATCGACGACGGCTCCGGCTTCACCCAGCCCATGTTCCAGGCCCGGTCGGCGATGGCCTGCTCGATCGTCTTGATCGCCACCGGCTGGTTCTCGAGGTTCAGCGTGCACGCCTCCTCGCACGGCGCCGGGCAGATGCGGCCGGTGAACTCCGGGAAGTTGTTGGTGGAGTGGAGGTTGCGCGCCGCCTCCTCCCAATCCGACTGGAAGACGAGGTCGTTCCAATCGGGAATCTGGTTGTGCACCGGGCAGCCGGTCGGCCCATGGCAGAACGGGATGCCGCAATCCATGCAGCGCGCCGCCTGCTTCTTCAGGTCGTGCTCGTCGAGCGGCAGGGTGAACTCGCGGAAGTGCCGCACGCGGTCGGCCGCGAGCTGGTACTTCTGGTCCTGCCGGTCGAATTCGAGGAAGCCGGTGATCTTGCCCATCGGTGTACTCAGCGTCGGTAGCGAAAAATCGGTGTCGCAGCTTTCCGGTCAGCGACCGGCGGCAGCGGCGATAGCGTCGGGTTCGAGCCGGAACGCGACCCTGCATCGGTCGAGCCAACCCCGGATCGCGGGCCTCCCCGCCAAGTCGAATCCACCCTCGTCGGCCCACTGGGTGTAGGCGAACAGGGCGACGTCGGCGATGGTCACGTCGTCGCCGACGAACCATTCGCTTTCCGCGAGGTGCCGCTCCATCAGGTCGAGCGCCGCCTCGCCGCGCGCGACCCGGCCCGGATCGCGCCCCTCGCGCGGCACGCCGCGAAACGTCATCTCAACGCGGCAGACCGCGATGGTCGGCTCGTGGCTGTACTGCTCCCAGAACAGCCACTGGTCGACGGTCGCCGCCGCGAACGGGTCGCCCGGAAGCAGCGCGCTCTCGCGGGCGAGATACCGCATGATGGCGTTCGACTGGGCGAGGCGCCGCCCGTCGTCGAACACCACCCCCGGGATCTGCCCGGCCGGGAACAGGGCGAGATACGCAGGCGTCCGCGTCTCGCCCTTCAGCGCATCGACCTGGACCCATTCGTAGGCGAGGCCGAGAACATCGGCGACGATCTTGATCTTCAGGCAGTTGCCCGAGGTGAGGTCGCCGTAGATCCGCATGGCGGCGGGCGGCGTCGTCGAGAACGTATCCGTCATGCGCCTCCCCTCGCGCTGTCCATCGTCGGCGGCGTCTTCCTTCATGGCCGACCGACTTCAAAGCCGGCCGGGGTGTTCGTTCAGCCATTCCTTCAGCGCGGTCTCGATGCGGATCTGCCAGTCCGGACCACCGCTCCGGAACCGTTCGACGAGGTTCGTCGGGAGGACAAGTCGCTCCGTCTCACCAGGGCGATGACCACGTTCGACCAAGCGACCGCCGACCCGAATATCCGCTTGTTCGAACCAAGCAGCATCCAGCTCCGGTGCGTCGTCGGGATCCCAGCCGATCTCATCGGGAAACATCGGTTGATCGGGTGCGGCCGCCGAATTGCGCCTGCTCTCGTTCATTGGCCTTCCTCAAGCTGATGATCCGTCGATCGCCGTCCCGTTCCGTCCAGACCACGATGACCATTCGGCCGTCGAGGAGACCGACTGTTATCCACCGTGTCTCCCTATAACCGAACCGCACGTCCTCACGCGTCGCTTCGGTCCCGTTGAAGACTTGCCCACATCGAGCGAAATCCAACCCGCGCTCACGCAACGCGTGCGCGCGCTGCTCGTCATCGTAGACGACGCGCAGGGGCGTCTCTCACCGAGAGAGCGACGGTCCTTACTCCGCCGCCACCGGCATCCGCGCCATCTCCATCTCGCGGAGCGCCCGGCGGTACTCCACCGGCATCACCTTGACGAACTTGGTGCGGTAGCCCGCCCAATCCTCGAGGATCGCCTTGGCGCGCGGGCTGCCCGTGTACTTCAGGTGGTTGGTGATGAGCTGCGACAGGCGCTCCTCGTCATGCCCCGACATGTCTGCGAGGATGTCGACGCGGCCCTTGGTCTCGAGGTCGCCGTCCTGGTGGAAGCGGCGCATCAGGTCGTCTTCCTCCTCGACGGGTTCGAGGTCGACCATCGAGAGGTTGCAGCGGGCCGAGAACGATCCGTCCTCGTCGAGCACGTAGGCGATGCCGCCGGACATGCCGGCCGCGAAGTTGCGCCCGGTCTCGCCGATCGACACGACGACGCCGCCGGTCATGTACTCGCAGCCATGGTCGCCCATGCCCTCGACCACGGTGATCGCGCCGGAGTTGCGCACGGCGAAGCGCTCGCCGGCCGAGCCGCGGATGTAGCACTCGCCGGCGATGGCGCCGTAGAGCACGGTGTTGCCGACCATGATCGTCCTGTCGGCGGGCGCCTTGAGCGAATCGCTCGGCCGGATGATCAGCTTGCCGCCCGACAGGCCCTTGCCGACGTAGTCGTTGCCGTGGCCGGTGAGCTCGATCGTCACGCCGGCCGCGACCCAGGCGCCGAAGCTCTGTCCGGCGGTGCCGGCGAGCTTCACCACGATGGTGTCGTCGGGCAGGCCTTCGTGGCCGTGCGCCTTGGCGACGGCGCCCGACAGCATCGCGCCCGCCGTCCGGTCGGAGTTGCGGATCACGTCGTGGAGGACCACCGGCTCGCCGGTGTCGATCGCGTTCTGCGCGCCGGCGATCAGGCGCCGGTCGAGGACGTCGTCGATCGGGTGCTTCTGCGTCTCGACCCAGCGGATCGCCACGTCCGGCCCGACGTCGGGCCGGTGGAACAACTTCGAGAAGTCGAGTCCACGCGCCTTCCAGTGCTGGATCGCCTCGACCTTGTCGAGGAAGTCCGAGCGGCCGACGAGGTCTTCGAGCTTGGTGAAGCCCATCGCCGCCATCAGCTCGCGCAGCTCCTCGGCGACGTAGAAGAAGTAGTTCACCACGTGCTCGGGCGTGCCTTTGAAGCGCTTGCGCAGAACCGGGTCCTGCGTCGCGACGCCGACCGGGCAGGTGTTGAGGTGGCACTTGCGCATCATGATGCAGCCGGCCGCGATCAGCGGCGCGGTGGAGAAGCCGAACTGGTCGGCGCCGAGGAGCGCCGCGATCAGCACGTCGCGGCCGGTGCGGATGCCGCCGTCGGCCTGCAGCGCGACGCGGCCGCGCAGGTGGTTCATCACCAGCGTCTGCTGCGTCTCGGCCAGCCCCGTTTCCCACGGACCGCCGGCGTGCTTCAGCGAGGTCAGCGGCGCCGCGCCGGTGCCGCCGTCGAAGCCCGAGATGGTGATGTGGTCGGCCCGCGCCTTGGCGACGCCGGTGGCGACCGTGCCGACGCCGACCTCGGAGACGAGCTTCACCGACACGTCGGCCGCCGGGTTCACGTTCTTCAGGTCGTAGATCAGCTGCGCCAGATCCTCGATCGAGTAGATGTCGTGGTGCGGCGGCGGCGAGATCAGGCCGACGCCCGGGGTGGCGTAGCGGACCTTCGCGATCTTGGCGTCGACCTTGTGGCCGGGCAGCTGGCCGCCCTCGCCGGGCTTGGCGCCCTGAGCGACCTTGATCTGCATCATGTCGGCGTTGACGAGGTACTCGGTGGTGACGCCGAAGCGCCCCGACGCGACCTGCTTGATCGCCGAGCGGCGCGAGCGCCCGTCCGGCAGCGGCTTGAAGCGCTCGACCTCCTCGCCGCCCTCGCCCGAGTTCGAGCGTCCGCCGAAGGAGTTCAGGGCGATGGCCAGCGTCTCGTGCGCCTCCTTCGAGATCGAGCCGTAGGACATCGCGCCGGTGGCGAAGCGCTTGACGATCTCGGAGGCCGGCTCGACGCTCTCCAGCGCCACCGGCTCGCGCCCGATCTCGGGGGCGAGCTTGATCCGGAACAGGCCGCGCAGGGTCTTGAGCTGCTGCTCCTGGTCGTTCACCAGCCGGGCGTATTCGCGGTAGCGCTCGGGCACGCCGAGACGCACCGCATGCTGCAGCGTCGCGACCGTGTCGGGGGTCCAGGTGTGGGCCTCGCCGCGCAGCCGGTAGGCGTACTCGCCGCCGACGTCGAGGGCGTTGCGATAGATCGGCGCGTCGCCGAACGCGTCGGCGTGGCGGCGCACGGTCTCCTCGGCGATCTCGGCCATGCCGACGCCCTCGACCATCGTCGCCGTGCCGAAGAAGTCGCGCGCGACGAAGGCCGAGTTCAGCCCGATCGCGTCGAAGATCTGCGCGCCGCAATAGGACTGGTAGGTCGAGATGCCCATCTTCGACATGACCTTCAGCAGGCCCTTATCGATCGACTTGATGTAGCGGTAGATGATCTCCTCATCCAAGAGGTCCGGCGGGAACTCGTGCTTCATCGCCACCAGCGTCTCGAAGGCGAGATACGGGTTGATCGCCTCGGCGCCGTAGCCGGCCAGGCAGGCGAAGTGATGGATCTCGCGCGGCTCGCCCGATTCGACCACGAGGCCGACCGAGGTGCGAAGCCCCTTGCGGATCAGGTAGTTGTGCACGGCCGCCGTCGCGAGCAGCGCCGGGATCGGGATACGATCGGGGCCGACCGCGCGGTCGGACAGGACGATGATGTTGTAGCCGCCGCGCACCGCGACTTCCGCGCGGTCGCAGAGCCGGTCGAGCGCGCCGTTCATCGCCGCCGCGCCGGTCTCGGCCGGATAGGTGATGTCGAGGGTCTTTGTGTCGAAGCGGTCCTCGAAATGGCCGATCGAGCGGATCTTCTCGAGGTCCGTGTTGGTCAGGATCGGTTGGCGGACTTCCAGGCGCTTGCGGCGGGAGGCGCCTTCCATGTCGAGCAGGTTCGGGCGCGGGCCGATGAACGAGACGAGGCTCATCACGGCCTCCTCGCGGATCGGGTCGATCGGCGGGTTGGTGACCTGCGCGAAGTTCTGCTTGAAGTAGGTGTAGAGCGACTTCGACTTGTCGGACAAAGCCGAGAGCGGCGTGTCGGTGCCCATGGAGCCGACCGCCTCCTGGCCGGTCACGGCCATCGGCGCCATGAGCAGCTTGAGGTCTTCCTGGCTGTAGCCGAACGCCTGCTGGCGATCGAGCAGCGACACGTCGGTGCGGCTCTCGCGAGCGGTGACGGGCTTGAGATCCTCCAGCACGATCTGGGTGTTCTTCACCCAGTCGGCGTAGGGGTGCGCGGCCGCGAGCTCGCCCTTGATCTCCTCGTCGTCGACGATGCGGCCCTTCTCCAGGTCGATCAGAAGCATCCGGCCCGGCTGCAGGCGCCAGGACTGGACGATCTTCTCATCCGGGATCGGCAGCACGCCCATTTCTGAGGCGAGCACGACGAGGCCGTCGTCGGTGACGATGTAGCGGGCGGGGCGCAGTCCGTTGCGGTCGAGGGTCGCGCCGATCTGGCGGCCGTCGGTGAAGGCGACCGCCGCCGGGCCGTCCCACGGCTCCATCAGCGCGGCGTGGTACTCGTAGAAGGCCCGCCGCTCCTCGCTCATCAGCGGGTTGCCGGCCCAGGCCTCGGGGATGAGCATCATCATCGCGTGGGCGAGCGGGTAGCCGCCCATGACGAGGAACTCGAGCGCGTTGTCGAAGCACGCGGTGTCGGACTGGCCCTCGTAGGAGATCGGCCACAGCTTCGAGATGTCGTTGCCGAACAGGTCCGAATCGACGCTCGCCTGGCGGGCGGCCATCCAGTTCACGTTGCCGCGCAGCGTGTTGATCTCGCCGTTGTGCGCGACCATCCGGTAGGGGTGCGACAGGCGCCAGGTCGGGAAGGTGTTGGTGGCGAAGCGCTGGTGCACGAGGGCGATCGCCGAGACGAAGCGCTCGTCCTTCAGGTCGAGGAAGTAGTTCCCGAGCTGGTTCACCAGCACCATGCCCTTGTAGACGATGGTCCGGCTCGACACGGAGACGGGATAGAACTCCATCACCCGCGGGTCCTTCAGGCCGTAGACGCGGCCGGAAATCACCTTACGGGCGACGTAGATCCGCCGCTCGAACGCGTCGCCGTCGGCCGCGGAGGCCGGGCGGCCGATGAAGAGCTGGCGGTGATGCGGCTCGGTCGCCTTCACGGCGACGCCGAGGTCCTCGGGATCGACCGGCACGTCGCGCCAGCCGAGCAGGGGAAGCCCCTCGGCGGCGAGCGACTGCTCGACGATGGATTCGATGATCGCGCGCGACTCCTCGGCCTTCGGCATGAACAGCTGCGCGATGGCGTAGTCGCCGGCCGGCGGCAGCTCGAAGCCGAGCCGCGAGCACTCCTCGGCGAAGAAGGCGTGCGGGATCTGCGTGAGGATGCCGCAACCGTCGCCCATCTTCGGGTCGGCGCCGACCGCGCCGCGATGGTCGAGGTTCTCCAGGATCTTCAGGCCCTGCTCGACGATGGCATGGGTGCGCCGGTCGTGCATGTCGGCGACGAAGCCGACGCCGCAGCCGTCCTTCTCGTTGCGCGGATCGTAGGCACCCTGGGCGACCGGCATCGCCGGATCGCGCACCACGAGCGGCGCGACGCCGTCGCGCGAAGCCGGCGCGGTGTCCGCGTCGAGGTTTCCGCTCACGGTCATGTCCGCATTCCCGAAAGCCGCCATGCCCACCATCCCCGAAAGTTCGAAAAGTTCGACCAGACCCGTCCGAACGTCCATGCCCGCCGACGCGAGCACGTTTCATGCCCGACACTCAAGCGAGGCCGGGCCAGTCATCTTGTCTCGTCGGGTCTCGGGAGGGTCCTCGGTGGAGGAAGCGCCCGCAACCCGCGGGCTCGCACCGGCCCGATGTCAGCCGGCGTGGGCCCGGATCGCCTCGACGGCGACCGGCTTGAGATCTCGTTTCGACGTCACGATGATCACGTGCCGAAACCCTCTACCCCGGACCCTTAGGTCCCGCTGCGCGGCGTCCATCGCGCGCGCCCACCGGAAATGGGACAGTCATACTGTCCTAACGCTGCAAACTGGCAGATTTCAAATATTCCAGCAAGGCCCACACACCGGCAAAAGCGGCGTTTTGATGCCGCATCCCACGCCTTCCCTGCTCGATCCCAGCGCCAGGAGCGACCGAACGCCGTCGAACTGCATCGGGAATCGGCCGCTTGGCGCCCGCATTCTCCCGCAATTGCGCCCGAATCGTCCGGTCAATGGCGTACGCCGAGCACAAGCGGCATGCGGGGCAACGACCCTGCCGGAATGGCCGAAGGACACGCGGGACGCGGTCCTTCGGCGCGGGGCCCGCTCCGGATCGTCGGCGGGCCTCGACGAAACTCCCCGGCGCGGGGCGAGCGCCGCAGGAGGTCGGGCGATTTGTGAGAGCGTGACCCGGATGTCAGCCGTGAACCCATTCCATCGTCGTCTTCGCGTGAGCCTCTCGGCCTGCGCCCTGCTGATCGGCGCCACCGGCGCGGCGCAGGCGCAATACGCCTTCGACGACGCGATCATGCCGCCCCGCGCGGTAGCCTGGCGCCTGGGCGAGCGCGGCTTCAGCGGCATCAGCCGGCCGCACTTCGACGGCCGCGCCTACGTCGTCGAGGCGTTCAACCCGAACGGCGCCCGCGTGCGCCTGTTCGTCGACGCGCGAGACGGTGCGATCCTCGGCCGCCAGCGCCTCGACGACGGCCCGGTGGTGATCGCTCGCCCGGCCCCCGGCTACGGCTGGACCGAGGAGGACGCGATGCCGCGGAGCCCGATGCGGCAGGCCGAGCGACTTCTTCCGCCAGGCGACATCCCGATGCCGGAGAGCCGCGGCGTGCCCCCGCGCCGACCTGTGCCGGACGCAGACTTCGTACGGCCCGAGGGCGGACCAGACGCCTACGGCCGCATGCCTGCAGAGCCGAACCCGCACGGGATCAACCCGGATCGCCGCGGGCCGGTCGAGGCGCCGCGCCGGCTCGCACGCACCGGCAACCCGACCCGGGGGCCGGACGGTAGGACGCTCGACGGGAAGACGCTCGACGGCAAGAACCCGGAAGGCAGAGCGCAGGCGCGCACCGTTCCCGAGGTGCCGAAGCTGCGCCCGGTGGAGGCCGCCAAACCCGAGCCGAAGCCGGAAGCGCCCGTCGCGACGGCGGAGCCGCCGAAGGCGGC
>NZ_VRUX01000137.1:0-9118 GCF_008039885.1 Methylobacterium sp. WL103 | reverse complement strand
CCCGCGCCCCGCGCCGGGCCGCAGCCTCCGACACCGCCGGCGACGAGTGGCCGACCGCTGCCGAGATCCCCGAGCCGCCCAAGGCCGACGACGACAAGGCGGCGCGCGAGACTATCCTCGAAGCCGGCCGCGCCCTGCGGAACTCGCCCGAGCGCTTCGTCAACCGCGAGCTGTCCTGGCTGCAGTTCAACCGGCGCGTGCTGGAGGAGGCGGCCAACACCTCGCATCCCCTGCTGGAAAAGCTGCGCTTCCTCTCGATCTCGGCCAACAACCTCGACGAGTTCTTCATGGTGCGCGTCGCCGGCCTGATCGATCAGGTCCGCGCCGGGCTGACGCTGCCGTCGCAGGACGGCCTGTCGCCGTCCGAGCAGCTCGCCCGCATCGGCACCGGCGTCTCCAAGCTCGCCGAGGACCAGCAGGCGCGCTGGCGGGCTTTGCGCGAGGAGCTCGACGGCGTCGTCGCCCTCGTCGAGCCCGACGCGCTGCGGCCGGAGCACGCGGCGTGGCTGGAGGAGTACTTCCTCAACCACGTCTTCCCGGTGCTGACACCGCTGGCGATCGACCCGGCCCACCCGTTCCCGTTCATCCCCAACCTCGGCACGACCATCGCGCTGATGTTGACGCGGCCGCGCGACGGGCGGGTGCTGCGCGCACTGATCCGCATGCCCGGCGTGCTCGACCGGTTCGTGCGCCTACCGGCGATCGAGGACGACACGGTCGCGCGCTTCATCGCCATCGAGCAGGTGATCGTGCTGTTCACCGGGCGGCTGTTCCCGGGCTACCTCGTGAAGGGGCAGGGCGCCTTCCGGGTGATCCGCGATTCGGATCTCGAGATCGAGGAGGAGGCCGAGGACCTCGTCCTGCATTTCGAGACCGCGCTGAAGCAGCGCCGCCGCGGCATCGTCATCCGCCTCGAGGTCGAATCCGGCATGCCGGAGGACCTGCGCAGCTTCGTCTGCGACGAGCTTGAGATCGGCGCGGACGCGATCTTCATCGTCGAGGGCATGCTGGCGCTGAACGAACTGTCGCAGATCGTCGGGATCGACCGTCCCGACCTCAAGTTCAAGCCCTACAACCCACGCTTCCCGGAGCGCATCCGCGAGAGCGGCGGCGACGTGTTCGCGGCGATCCGCCAGAAGGATTTCTGCGTCCACCACCCCTACGAGTCGTTCGATTCGGTGGTGCAGTTCCTGGCGCAGGCCGCCCGCGACCCGAACGTCGTGGCGATCAAGCAGACGCTGTATCGCACCTCCTCCAACTCGCCGATCGTCGCGGCGCTGGCGGAGGCGGCCGAGCTCGGCAAGTCGGTGACGGCTTTGGTCGAGCTGAAGGCGCGCTTCGACGAAGAGGCCAACATCCGCTGGGCGCGCAACCTCGAGAAGGCCGGCGCGCAGGTGGTGTTCGGCTTCGTCGAGCTGAAGACCCACGCCAAGCTGTCGATGGTGGTGCGGCGCGAGGGCGACAAGCTCGTCACCTACTGCCATGTCGGCACCGGCAACTATCACCCGATCACCGCGCGCATCTACACCGACCTGTCGTTCTTCACCGCCGACCCGGCGGTGGCGCGCGACGTGTCGCGGATCTTCAACTTCATCACCGGCTACGCCGAGCCGGCGGAGCTGGAGCGGATGTCGGTCTCGCCGCTCACCGCCAAGGCGCGGCTGCTCGCCGACATCGAGGCGGAGGCGGCGCATGCCAAGGCCGGGCGCCCGGCTGCGATCTGGATCAAGTGCAACTCGCTCGTCGACGCGCAGGTGATCGATGCGCTCTACGACGCCTCTCAGGAGGGCGTGCAGATCGACTGCGTCGTCCGCGGCATCTGCTGCCTGCGGCCGGGCGTTCCGGGCCTCTCTGAGACGATCCGCGTCAAGTCGATCGTCGGGCGCTTCCTGGAGCACGGGCGCATCTACGCCTTCGGCAACGGCGTCGGGCTGCCCCACCCGAAGGCGACGGTCTACATCTCCTCGGCCGACCTGATGAGCCGCAACCTCGACCGCCGCGTCGAGTCCCTGCTGCCGATCAGCAACCCGACGGTCCATCAACAGGTTCTCGACCAGATCATGCTGGCCAACCTCCTCGACAACCGCCAGAGCTGGCGTGTACTGGCATCCGGCGGCGCCGAGCGTATCCACCCCGCCGATGGCGAGGAACCGTTCAACGCGCACAAGTACTTCATGACGAACCCGAGCCTGTCCGGCCGCGGCAAGTCGTCGAAGAAGTCGAGTCCGCGGGCCCTCAGCCGTCGCGCACAGCGGGGCTGATCGTCCGGCCGCCGGACGGATACATGGATCGAGCGGCGCGGATCGTGCCGCCGGATCGGTCAGACGTGCGTTCGACGCAGCCGGTCGGTATCATACAGCGAGGTCGTTGCTTGGGTCCCCATCGCGCCAACCTCACGCTCGCCCATTCCGCCGACCGGGAGCCGGCCTTGGTCAACGCGCCCGTCGCGATCATCGACATCGGTTCGAACTCGGTCCGCCTCGTGGCCTATGACGGCCTGAGCCGGGCGCCGACGCCGCTCTACAACGAGAAGGTCCTGTGCGGGCTGGGCCGCAACGTCCTCACCACCGGCCGCCTCAACGACGAGGCGGTGCGCCGGGCGCTGGCCGCACTCGCGCGCTTCCGCGTGCTCTGCGAGACGATGCGGGTCGGGCGCCTCTTCGTGCTCGCCACCGCGGCTGCCCGCGACGCCTCGAACGGCCCCGCCTTCCTCGAGGCGGCGGAAGCCGCCTGCGGCACCCGCATCGAGCTCCTGTCCGGCCGGCGCGAGGCCGAGCTGTCGGCGCTCGGCGTGGTGTCGGGCTTCCATGCGCCGGACGGCGTGGTCGGCGACCTCGGCGGCGGCTCGCTGGAACTCGTGGACGTGCGCGGCGCGGTGGTCGGGCAGGGCGTGACGATGCCGCTCGGCGGGCTCGCGCTGCAGGACCTCTCGGGCGGCTCGCTGAAGAAGGCCGGCAAGATCGTGCGCGAGCACATGAAGAAGGCCGCGCCGCAGCTGGAGACGCTCCGCGGGCGCACCTTCTACGCCGTCGGCGGCACCTGGCGGGCGCTCGCCCGCCTGCATCAGGCCGCGCGCCAATATCCCGTCCACGTGATGCATGGCTACACCGTCGAGCCGACTGACGAGCTGAGCTTCCTTCAGGTGGTCGAGCAATCCGACGCGGCGACGCTGCAGGACGTCGAGGCGATTTCGGAAGCGCGCCGCCCGCTGCTCGCCTACGGGGCCGTGGTGCTGGAGGAGATCATCCGCGTCGGCCGGCCGCGCGAGGTCGCGATCTCGGCCTCCGGCGTGCGCGAGGGCCTGCTCTACGAGCAGGTCGACCGCGACACCCGCGCGCTCGATCCGCTGCTCGCCTCCTGCGCCGAGCTGAACCAGCTTCGCGCGCGCTCGCCGCGCCACGCAGACGAGCTGATCGCCTGGACCGACCGGTTCGTGGCGGCGCTCGACGGACCGGAGACCGCCGACGAGCGCCGGCTGCGGCATGCCGCCTGCCTCCTGTCCGACATCGGCTGGCGGGCGCATCCCGACTACCGCGGCGAGCAGAGCATTGCGATCATCCAGAACGCGGCCTTCGTCGGCATCGACCATCCCGGCCGCGGCTTCCTTGCCCTGGCGATCTACTTCCGCCACGAGGGCGTCGCCCCGGAGAAGGCCAACCCGATGCTGCGTGCGCTCGCCGGTCCGCGCCTGTTCGAGCGGGCCCGCCTCATCGGCGCCCTGCTGCGGGTCGCGTTTCCGATGACCGCCGGGATGGAGGGCGCCCTGCGCCGCATGCCGCTCAAGATCGAGGACGGCCGCGTCATACTGAGTCTGCCGCCCGAGTGGGACGCTTTGAATGGCGACCGCCTGCTCAACCGCGTCCGCGGCCTCGGCCGCATCGTTGGGCTCGAAGGGCGCGTCCGCGTCGGGTGACGCGCCGGTAGATGCGCGGCGTGAGCGCCGCGCAGCCGTTCAAGCCGTCCGCTCGGCGAAGATCGCCTTCTTGACGATCGCGTGGACGCCCCAGTTGCCGTCCACCACCTGGGTGATGCCGAAATCGACTGCGATCGACATCAGCGAGATCGCCTCGTCCTCCGTCAGCCCCTTCGCGTGCATCAGGAACTGCCGCATCTTGCGGAAGGCGTCGCGCATGGCGAGGTCGATCGAGGATTTCTGGAAGATGGCTTCCTGTGCGCCGGCGCCGAGGTCCTTGAGATAGTTCGGATAGCTGAAGCCGGAAAGTACCCACTCGTCCCTGGTCTCGATCATCGGAAAGTCGAGGCTTTCGAGGGCTGTACCGGCAAGGTCCTGCTTCTTGTGCAGCACGAACTGGAACGTGCCGGTGAGCGAGCACTCGATCGCGGTGCCGCAGAGTTCGGAATCGCCCTGGCTCGCATGCGGGTCGCCGACTGAGAACAGCGCACCCGGCACGGCGACCGGATAGTACATCGTCGCGCCCTTGCCGATGCGCCAGTTGTCGATGTTGCCGCCGGTGTAGCTCGGCGGAATGGAGTTCACCATGTCGGCTTCCGCGGGCGCCAAGCCCATTGTGCCGAAATGCGGTCGGATCGGCACGCGGATGCCCTTCAAGACATCGAAGTTCCGGTCGGTCTTGGTGTGGTCGACCAGCAGGCCTGGATAGTCGATCGTCGGATGGGCGATCCCGTTCGGATCGGTCACGCCCGGCCAGCGAAAGCTGTAGACGGCCTTCGCCCAATCGCGCGTCCCGGTCGCGTCGACCTCGTAGATGGTCACGACCTCGCGCGGCTTTTCGCCCGTCAGAAGGTCCTTGTAGTGGTAGCCCCACCAGGCGGCGGCGTTGCTTCCGAAGGCGAGGCCCTTGAACTTCGGGTTGGCGCAAGGGCGCGGCGTGACGTCGAGGATGCGGACCTCCAGCACGTCGCCGGGCTCCGCGCCGCGGATCGCCACCGGGCCGGTGCAGATGTGGACGCCCAGGCCGCCGCCGGGACCGAGCTTGGCATCGTCGGGGCCTGCGCCACGCCGCGCGACGCCTTTCTTGTCCTTGGTCCAGAGGTAGACGCTCTCGGCGCCCGGATCGCCCTGGATCATCCGCTCGGAATCGTCGCTGGCCTGGTGCGTCAGCGTCTCGATCGTGACGAAATCGCCCGACGCGATCTCGACCTGCGGTTTCAGGTTCTTGCTGAAATAGCCCCAATGCACCGTGTCGGCGTTGGCCGGCAGCATCTGGTGCGTCGCCTGCCGCGGCCCGCGGCCCGCACTGGTCTGAGCGAGGGCCGGCGTGACCAGCGACAGGCCACCGGCGGCAAGGGCGACCGCGCCGCCCGTCGCGACGAACCCGCTCTTCAGGAAGGCGCGGCGTTCGGGCGCGAGATCCCCGAGGAAGCGGCGGCGATGCTCGGCGAACGCCGCGCAGTTCGGATCGTCACCCTGGCACATCGTCTCGGCCCACACGGTTTCGGTGGGACCGGACGATGCAAGGGGATTGCCAGGCTCGCGCCGGTTACTCCGAGATCATCCCGACGCCGGGCTCGGCCGAGTCGAGCTTCTGCTCGTCGCCCGCCTGCGCCTCCACCACCGCGGCGGTGGTGACGTTGACGATACCCCGCGCCGTCACCGACGGTGTGAGGATGTGGGCGGGCTTGGCCGGGCCGATCAGCAGCGGGCCGACGGGGAGGGCGTCGGCCAGCACCTTGGCGAACTGGTAGGCGATGTTGGCCGCATCCAGGTTCGGGAAGATCAGCACGTTGGCCGCGCCCTTCAGCGGCGAGCCGGGCAGCACCCGGTCGCGAACGATCTCCGAGAGGGCGGAATCCGCCTGCATCTCGCCGTCGACCTGGAGGTCGGGCGCGCGCTCGTGGATCAGACCGAGGGCGGCCCGCATCTTCATCGCCGAGGGCGTGTCGGACTGGCCGAAGTCGGAATGGCTCAGCAGCGCGATCTTCGGGGTGATGCCGAAGCGCGTGACGTGCCCGGCGCAGGCGACGGCGAGCTCGGCGATCTCCTCGGCGCTCGGGTCCTGGCGCACATGCGTGTCGGCGAGGAAGTAGGCGCCCTTCTTGGTAACGATCAGACTCATCGCGGCGCATTGCGTCACGCCGGGCAAGAGCCCGATGACGTCGCGGATGATGCGCAGGCGGGTCTCGAACCGGCCTTCCAGCCCGCAGATCAGCGCGTCGGCCTCGCCGCGGCGCACGGCGATGGCGCCGATGATCGTGGTGTTGGTGCGCACCAGAGTGCGGGCGGCGTCCGGCGTGATGCCGCGCCGGCCGGCGATGTCGAGGTAGGTCTGGACGTAGGAGCGGTAGCGTGGATCGTCCTCCGGATCGATCAGCTCGAAGTCGCGGCCCTCCTGGATCGACAGGCCGAAGCGCTTGAGCCGGGTCTCGACCACCCGCGGCCGGCCGACGAGGATCGGTTTTGCGACGCCGTCCTCGACGATGGCCTGGACCGCGCGCAGAACGCGCTCGTCCTCGCCCTCGGCGTAGATGACGCGCTTCGGGTTCTCCTTCGCCTTCGAGAACAGCGGCTTCATGATGAAGCCCGAGCGGTGCACGAACCGGTCGAGGGACTCGGCGTAGGCCGTGATGTCCTCTACCGGGCGGCCGGCGACGCCGGAATCCATCGCCGCCTGCGCGACGGCTGGCGCGATGCGCAGGATCAGCCGCGGGTCGAAGGGGCTCGGGATCAGCGAGCGCGGCCCGAACGGGCGCGCCTCGCCGCCATAGGCGCGGGCGACCACGTCGGAGGGCGTCTCGCGGGCGAGCGCCGCGATCGCCTTCACCGCCGCCTTCTTCATCTCCTCGTTGATCGAGCGCGCGCCGACATCAAGCGCGCCGCGGAAGATGTAGGGAAAGCACAAGACGTTGTTGACCTGGTTCGGGAAATCCGAGCGCCCGGTGCAGATCATCGCGTCGGGGCGCTTCTCCTGCGCGAGGTCGGGCATGATCTCGGGATAGGGATTGGCCAAAGCCATGATCAGCGGCTTCTCGGCCATCTTCTCGAGGTACTCGGGCTTGAGCACGCCCCCGGCAGAGAGGCCGATGAACACGTCGGCGCCGGGGATCACCTCGGCCAGCGTCCGCGCCTCGGTCTCCTGCGCGTAGATGTCCTTCCACCGGTCCATCAGCTCGGTGCGGCCCTTGTAGACCACGCCCTTGATGTCGGTGACCGTGATGTTCTCCCGCGTCGCTCCGAGCGAGACCAACAGGTTGAGGCAGGCCAGAGCCGCCGCGCCCGCGCCCGAGGTGACGATGCGGACGTCCGACAGCTGCTTGCCGGCGAGTTCCAGCGCGTTGAGGACGGCGGCCGCGACGATGATCGCGGTGCCGTGCTGGTCGTCGTGGAAGACCGGGATGTTCATCCGGGCGCGGCACTGCTCCTCGACCTCGAAGCACTCCGGCGCCTTGATGTCCTCGAGGTTGATGCCGCCGAAGGTCGGCTCGAGCGAACACACGACATCGACGAGCTTGGCCACGTCGAGCTGGTCGACCTCGATATCGAACACGTCGATGCCGGCGAACTTCTTGAACAGGACGGCCTTGCCCTCCATCACCGGCTTGGACGCCAGCGGGCCGATGTTGCCGAGGCCGAGCACCGCGGTGCCGTTGGTGAGCACCGCCACGAGGTTCTGGCGGATCGTGAGGGTCGCGGCCTCCTGCGGGTCGGCGGCGATGGCCTCGCAGGCGGCGGCGACGCCGGGCGAATAGGCGAGCGCCAGGTCGCGCTGGTTGCCCAGCGGCTTCGTCGCCTGGATCTCGAGCTTTCCGGGCCGCGGAAGGCGGTGGTAGACGAGAGCCCCCGACTTGAGATCCTCGGACATGTTGTCGCCCATGGCCCATTCTCCCTCGATCAGGCGGGTGCGCCCTCCGGCATCGACCCCCTCCACATGAAGGCCCTGTTGCACCGGCTGCGCAGCGGGCGCAACCCGAACAACGAGACGCGAATCCACCTGGAAAAGCTGGTGCGCGCCTACGGATTCTCCATCGGTGCCTATTCCTACGGGCGGCCGAAGGTGCGTTTCGCCGAATCCGGCCGGAGGCTGACGATCGGCCGCTATTGTTCCATCGCCGACAAGGTCGAGATCCTGCTCGGCGGCGACCACCGGCTCGACTGGGCCTCGACCTATCCGTTCGCGGCGATGCGCGGGCTCTGGCCCGAGGCCGACGCGCCGGCCGACTACCACGCCTCGCGCGGGGACGTGTCGATCGGGCACGACGTCTGGCTCGGCTCAGGCTGCATGATCCTGTCGGGCGTCACGGTCGGCCACGGCGCGGTGGTGGCGGCACGCGCTGTCGTCGCCCGCGACGTGCCGCCCTACGCGGTCGTCGCCGGCAACCCGGCGCGGGTGGTGCGAACCCGCTTCGACGAGGCGATGGTCGCGGACCTCGTCGCCTGCGCCTGGTGGGACCTGCCGCACGCCACGGTGGCGCGCCTGGTGCCGCTTCTCCAGAGCGGGCGCATCCCCGAGCTGGTCGAAGCCGCCCGCGCCGTTGCGCCGCCTGCCTGAATCCCTTACCCGCGGGCCGATCGTCTTCGCGAGGCCGTCCTCGCAAGCGCGCCCGTTGTAAGTCTTCGCCGAAGGTCCGCCCGATGTCACAGACGCCTCCCGACCGCCTCGCCGTGAACCCGAACAGCCCGTTCTACGACGAGACCGTTCTGGAACGCGGCATCGGCATCCGCTTCAAGGGCGTCGAGAAGACCAACGTCGAGGAATATTGCGTCAGCGAGGGCTGGGTTCGGCTGAGCGCCGGCAAGACGCTCGACCGCGCCGGAAACCCGATGACGGTGAAGCTCAAGGGCCCGGTGGAGCCCTATTTCCGGGATGCCGCGCCCGAATCCGAAGCTGCCCCGGAGGCCTGAGCCTCCCGTCGGCCGCGCGCGAGGTCGAAGTCGCGCAACGTACCGGCCACCAGGGCCGCGACTTGCTCGGAGCTGCGGGCGTCGCGGACCACGAGGCTCGCGAGCACGTCGGTGCGGCGCTGCCGCTGCTTGGTCGTCCGGGCGTGGTTCGACAGCCGCAGGGCGAAGGCGCATCCTTCGCGCTGCAGGTACAGGCTGTCGCCGCGCTCGTTCCGCGCGACGACATGGAACCCGTGCTCGGCGAGCAGTCGGGCCGCGTGGTCGAGCGCTGCGAGCGGCGGGAGGCGACGCGGGGCC
>NZ_VRUX01000136.1:0-9141 GCF_008039885.1 Methylobacterium sp. WL103 | reverse complement strand
ACTCGCGCGACGGCGGGCACCGCCGTCGCGCTCGGCCTCGCCCTGGCGCTGCTCGCCGTCCCGCTCGGCCTGCCCTTGACCGGCATCCTCGCGATGGTGGTGTTGGCGCCGCTCGCGTCGCTCGCCCTCACCTGGGTCGCCCAGCGCAAGATCGGCGGACAGACCGGCGACGTGGTCGGCGCCTGCCAGCAAGTCGCCGAGATCGCCGCGCTGCTGGCGCTGCTCGCCACGGTCTGAGCTTGATCGCCGACCCTTGAAACGGGCATGGACGCGGGATGAACGCGCCTGTGACAACGCCATCCGCCAAAGCTTCGAGCCCGTGCACCAAGGTCTGCGTCCTCGATGGGCCGAGCGGCCTCTGCATCGGGTGCGGCCGGACGCGCGACGAGATCGGCCTGTGGGGCTCCCTGTCCGAGCCGCGCCGCCGCGCGATCATGGCCGGGCTGCCGACGCGTCTCGTGGAAGCCGGGCTCGCGCCCGCGCAGGCGCCCGCATGACGATCCTTGCGCTGATCGCGATCGGCCTCGTGGTGGCCCTGCTCGTGGCCACCGACGGCGGCCGGATCGCGGGGACGATCGAGCCCGATCAGCTCGCCGGCCTCGCCTGGGGCGCCGGCATCCTCGCGCTGGTGGTCGCCGGGTTCTGGCGCCAGTTCGCCGCCGCGCCGGGCAAGAACCTGCAGGCGCTGCTGCTCTGGTGCGGCCTCGGGCTCGCCTGCGTCGTCGGCTACGTCTACCGCGAGCCGCTGCAGGAGATCCAAGCCGGCGTCATGGGCGCCCTGCGCCCGGGCACGCCGGCGATCGGCCCCGGCGGCACCGTGACGATCACCCGCCGGTCGGACGGCGTCTTCGGCGTCGACGCGCGGGTCAACGGGCAGAGCCAGAGCTTCGCCTTCGACACCGGCGCCAGCGCGGTGGTGCTGACCGCGGAGAGCGCCGACGCCCTCGGCATCCGCCCGGAACCCGGCGCGTTCACCACCCGCGTCTCCACGGCGAACGGCGTCGCCTACGCCGCGCCGGCCACCCTCGAGTCCCTCGCCGTCGGCCCGATCACGGAACGGCGCGTGCCGGCGCTCGTCGCCAGGCCGGGCGCCCTCGACGGCAACCTCCTCGGCCAGAGCTTCCTGACGCGGCTCGCCGGCTACGAGGTCCGCGGCGACCGGCTGATCCTGCGCGGGCGCTGACGGCGCCGCGGAGGCCGATCAGACGGCGTCCCGCTCCGGCATCTCGCGGGAGACCATCGCCACCGCGGCACGCAGGGTCGCGAGGTCGGCCGTCGCCTCGACGCCGGCGGTGGACAGATGGCGCCGGTACGCCCGCGCGCCGGGCCGCCCGTTGAACAGGCCGAGCATGTGCCGGGTGATGGCGTGGAGCCGTTCGCCGCCGGCGAGTGTCGCCGCGACATAGGGGGCGTAGGCCTCGACCGCCTCGAACGCGTCCGCGACCGGCGCCGGCGTGCCGAACAGCTCGGGATCGACGGCGATCAGCCCGGCGGGCTCGCCGTAGGCCGCGCGCCCGACCATGACCCCGTCGAGGATCGAAAGGTGCGCCTTCGCCTCCGCCACGGTGGCGATGCCGCCGTTCACCGCGATGGGCAGGGCGGGACGCGCCCGCTTGAGCCGCACCACCCGGTCGTAGTCGAGCGGTGGCACGTCGCGGTTCTCCTTGGGCGACAGGCCCTTGAGCCAGGCCTTGCGCGCATGGACGATCAAGCCGTCGACGCCGGCCGCGACCAGCGCGTCGGCGAGCGCGTCCAGCGCGGCTTCCGGGTCCTGCTCGTCCACGCCGATCCGGCACTTGACCGTCACTCGCACGCGCACCGCTGCCTTCAACGCCGCGACGCAATCACCGACATGCTCGGGCTCCAGCATCAGGCAGGCGCCGAAGCGGCCGTTCTGCACCCGGTCCGACGGGCAGCCGACGTTGAGGTTGATCTCGTCGTAGCCGTAGCCTTCGGCGATCCGCGCCGCCTCGGCGAGGTCGCCCGGCTCGGAGCCGCCGAGTTGCACCGCCACCGGATGCTCGACGTCGGAAAAGCCAAGCAGGCGCTCCCGCGGCCCGTGGATGACCGCGCCGGTGGTCACCATCTCTGTATAGAGCCGCGCCCGCGCCGACAGTACGCGATGGAACGCCCGGCAATGGCGATCGGTCCAGTCCATCATCGGTGCGACGCTGAAGCGCCAGTCCGCGAGGGTGCCGTCCATCTCGGCCGCCGCCTTCATTCGAATCTCATCCCCATCGGGCAAACCCGGCCGCGACCGCTTGGCGGGAGCCGGGTCGCCCAGGCCCGATCCATAGGACGCGCCGGATACCACGCGCGCGTGCTCGCCAAAAGGCGAGCGCCATGGGGTCCGACGGCGCGCGAGCGTTCGGAGGCGACACCCGATCTGCTCCCGAAATGCGTCGCCCCTCCCTCGCTGTGCGCCGCACCAAGTCGATCGCACCGCCGGAGACGATCGCCCCGCTTACCCACTTGCCAAGCGCGGAACGAGCCTCTAGACACCCCCTCGCGACCGGAACAGGCCTTCACCGCCACCCGGTCCGCAGGGCGCCCGTAGCTCAGCTGGATAGAGCACCAGACTACGAATCTGGGGGTCAGAGGTTCGAATCCTTTCGGGCGCGCCACTTCCGTACAGAACTGCGAACACCCGGCGCTGCCGATGATCCGGCGCTAATGACCGCTGTTTCCAGGCTGGCTTTGTCGCCGACGATACGGATGACGTCGGCGCCCACCTCAACACGTTCGACGATGGATTGAAGCCACGCTTTGCGGAACGGGATGTCGCCCGCGGTGACGTTTGCGCGCATCAGTTGGCCAAAACGCTCGATCAGCTCGGACGCGATCTCCGCCGGTGGACGTTCCGCGACCTGGATGCGGTCGAGTGCGGCCTTCGCCTGATCGCGCTCCTGTTTCAGGGTAGCCAGCCGGTCCTTCAGAATCTCGTCGAGGTCGGTCATCCCCTCTTCGACCATCTGGTACAACCGCTTCAGCTTCGCTTCCGCCGTCGTGACCTCCGCGCGCAGTGTGGCGACACGTCCATCGACCTGTGCGGTTTTCTCGTGCCGCATCGTCCACAACGAAGCCAGTGTTGCCCTTAGCCGGTCGGGCTGCAGCAATTCGGTGACGAGATGATCCGTCACCAGCGTGTCGAGCTTGTCCATGGGAATTGTCCGACCGGTGCAACCGGTCTTGCCGATCCGAGCGTTCGTCGAACAGTTGTAATATTTGTGCACGCGCCCGGATTTCGACGTGCCGGTGCGCAGGGTCATCGGACCGTTGCAGACGGTGCAAGTCGCCAAACCGGTTAGTAGGATCGGACCCGTGACGACCCGGGCCGGCATCGCTCGCGGGTTATGGGCCTTAAGAGTGGCCTGCACCGCTTCGAATTCCGTCGTTTCGATGATCGCGGGCACGCTGATCGGGATATGTTCGGTCACCGGTTTCTGGGTCAGCGTCTTCGAACAGCGCTTGTTGAAGCCCCACTCCCCGACGTAGGTGCGGTTTGTGAGGATGCCGTGGATCGTGGCCACGCCGAAGCGCGCACCGAGCCTGGTGCGGAAGCCGCGTTCGTTCAGGTGACAGGTGATCGACTTGATGCCCAACGGGCCGGTTTTGCCATCACCGTGCCGGTACAGGCGGAAGATGAGCTTCACCGTTTCGGCCTCGACCGGATCGACGGCGAGGCGTTTCTTGACACGGACGCCACGCTTCTCAACCTCGTCGAGCCCATAGCCGAGCGGCAACGGCGCGCCGTTGTAAAAGCCCTGGCGCGCGTTCTCCTTCATCGCCCGCAGGACATGTTTGGCGTTCTCCTTCGATTGATATTCGTCAAACAGAGCGATGACTTGACGCATCATCACCTGGGCGGGGTCGTCACCGATCTCCTGCGTAACTGAGATGAGCCGCACCCCGGCTTTGCCGAGTTTGCGTAGGTAAAGTTCCAGCGCGAAGCTATCGCGGAAAAACCGGCTGAAGCTGTGAACAGCGATGGCGTCGTAGGGGTGATCGTCGTCGGTCGCGCGTTCGATCATCTTCTGGAACTCGGGCCGGTTATCATCTGTGCCAGAGGCCCCCGGCTCGACGAACTCACCGACCAGTGACCAACCCTTGCTCGCACAGAAGGCCTGGACCTGCCGGCGCTGATCGGGGATCGACAGATCGCCTTCAGCCTGCCGACCGGTCGAGACGCGGAGGTATCCGCACGTGCGCATCGGACCGTCGGTCGGCGCTAGAGGGCGCACCTTGCGGGTGGGACGGCTCATCGATCGCCTTTCCAGATCCTGGCAGGAGACGTCAGCGGCGGCGAAGGCCGAGGAGAGCAAGCCATCGGCAGCGATCGGCGCGCTGTTCGCGACGCGTGATCCTTCACGCGTGGAAGGCATCGGCTTTTGACCCGCATCATAACTTCATCGCGCGCAGAAGGTCGTCGAGTGCGGAGCCGAGGTAGGTCTCCAGAACTTCGAGTTCGGCTCGGCCGACCGGCACGGGTCGGGGTAGGTCGTCGACGACATCCGTAACGCCGGTCGTCTGGGATAACGCGCATGTGCGGGGTGCACGCAGCGATCTCCCAGATAAACGTTGGGCGCAGCTCTCCTCCGCCCGGGCCAGCTTGGCGACGGGACGCGGACGCTTGGTCTGCTTGGCGCCGGTTACCGCGCCCGATCGTCCTGCCGGCTTCGATGCGCACGAAGCGCAAGCCGCCGGTGGAGCTGAAGTCTCGTACGCCACGCATCACGTGAGGTCCCGCGTTGACCGGCGGCCTGCGCATCCGGGGCTGGCCGCCGGCCAGCGCGGGAAGGTTTGCCTCACCTTCCCCGGCGCGACACGCCGGTGTGGCGGACTGAATGTCGAGCGGCCCTCGACGATGTCCTGCGAACCGATGTGCAAGACGAGGATCACCGCATCTCGACGTGGACGCAAGGCCTTTGGATGACCTTGAACCAGCTCGGCGATGCCGGCCGAGACAGACGTGAGGGTGGCGAGAATGCCTGTAACCTCGCTCGATGGTGAGAAACGGATTGCCCATTTTCGTCGGCGGCGTGTGTAGGATCCTGGCGATGTTGCCAAGGCAACCGGACATCCTAGTCGGTCTCTAGGATGTCATCTTGGATATCGCTCCAACGATCCGATGGCGACCAATCGAGGGGACCTCGGATCGTTGTCTGCAGGCCTCGCCGCCGTCAGTGTGGCTACGACGGACGGGTCAAAACCGCATGCCGCATCCACGCTGCCGGGGATCAGACGGCTTGCGGCTTCAATCGGGCAACGAACATGAGGCGACCCGTGACCCGGCGCCAACTTTTTCGTGTCCGGGCCGTAAAGATCACGAGAAGTGCGCGGAAGCGAAAAACGAGACCTGCCACTGTGACGGCGCGAACAGCGGCAGCGGGGCTACGGCGTACGCCCCAGGCACGACGCGAGCGCCGGTCAGGCGTCGATCGGTTTGCGCGATCAGCGCCTCGGGACTGAGCCCCGAAGGGGCCAGTGTCACACCGATAAGCGTGGCGCTACCCGTTCGTGCCGAGATCTCCCATCGATGCAGATCGGGCGCCCTCGTTGCGCTGATGTGGATTTGGCCGCTCCCGTCGAGGATGGTCGTGACGATCTTCATCGCAACCTCCCTCACAGCTGGCAGGCTCCTGGCGACCGAGCTTCGGTCGATACGGACGGCATGGGGATCGGCGGCTGGGTTGACACAAGACGTGCGTCGACAAATGGTCGTGGGAATCATGGTGATCACCTTTGATGCAGGTGGTTGCTGAGGCCAGGCCGCCCCGTGTTTCCAGCACGGGTGACAACCGCCCCTGTCGAGGGCGGACATCTTGGACCTGCCCCGGCCGTGTCTGCCGGGAATCAAAACGCTGCCTCAGCTGCACCGCGAGTGCAGGTGGCGGATGACGGCAAGGTAGACGTGGCGGCCGGGAGATAGCTTGGGCCTGTGGGCCAGCGGCTTGATGCTCGTCACCGGTCCAGCCGGCAGAGGCCGCTGACTTTCTGATTGGCACCGCTCAGAAGCCCCCACCGCTTTGATCATGGGATCGCTGCACTGGCGCACTTCGGCTTGCGTCAGCTTACCCGGACGGGGATCCAAACTTGGCCGTGGATACTTTCATCGCCCCGGCGACAATGGGTGGTGGAGGTGACCCATGTCGACACAGTTTCTTCACATTAGCTTATACGGACCCCAGCCCCGCAAGGGCGAGCCGGCGTGGGCCTCAATCGGCGGCATCGTGCAAGAAGGTGCGCGTGCACCTGGCGCTGCCCGCCACGTTCCTTATCCGGCGGCCCCGACCATTCTTTATGGCGTCACGCCGATCGAGGTCGGTCGCATTGCCCTAGAACGGGCCGGGCAGGCTCGCGACACCCGCGGCAGGCGACTGCGCTGCGATGGCGCCGTCCTTGTCGCAACGGTGCTGTCCTATCCAGTCCGGCGCGACCTCGTGGAAGATCGCGATGCGCCCGATGCCTCCGACCTCTACAGCGCTTGGCGCGCCGAGGCGGTGGCCTGGTGCCAGTCCCAGTTTGGCGATGCGCTCCTCAGTGTGGTCGAGCATGCGGACGAAGACTATCCGCATCTGCATGCCTACGCTGTCCCGGCCCTCGGTCTCGGCGATCGGCTGCAGCTGGAGGCGATCCATCCGGGCCGGGCCGCACTCAAGAAGGTGGAAGACGCGGGCGCGGACAAAAAAACACAGCGCGCGGCGTATCTCGGCGCAATGCGCGCCACTCAGGATGACTACCACACTACGGTCGGCGCCAAGTTCGGGCATGCCCGGGTCGGACCGAAGCGGGCGCGCCTGGCGAGAACCGAACATCTCGTGCTGCGCGATGCCCAGCAAGGGCAGGCGCGGTTGGAGCAGGAATACGAAGCCGCCCAAGCGCACTTGTATCACACTATGGCGACCGAGCTGACGCAGCGTTTTGCGACCGAGTTGGCGGAGGCGAGACAGCAGACACAAGCAATCGCGCAAGCCCATGACGAGGATCAGCGGCGGATCGCAGCACTTCTTGCCGAGTGTGCACGTTTGCGCGACGTCGTGCAGAGCCTCGAACACGATATCGAACCCAGCGGCGGTTATAGCCGGTAGGGATGGCTGCGAACGGGAGATTAGCCGTGCGTCGAGTGGATTGAGACCATGTCCCAAAGCTATCGACAGAGCCAACCCGGCGAGGCTGATGTCTGAAACTCGAACAACCAGCTCGTGCAAAGGTCCGGGTCGAATGGAAAGCTGCCTTTCGACAGCCGCACGCTAAATGACGGCTTTGCGCCAGGAGCGGAAGTTGGCCGCCCACCCGAAAGCGGACGCACTGCTTTCGACCCAACTTCGCCTTTGAGGAGCTCCAACCTAAAGCTCGAAAGCAGACATCTCGCAACGAAGCGGTCGCTACACGGCAACCATGCTTGTGCGCCGACGACGGAGGGAAAATTCACCCAGAGGCAGTCGAGCAGAGATCAACGGCCTCAAGTTAAGGCACCTCTTCCCTCGGGGAACGCTCACTGCGCGGCGCATAGAGTGAGAGCCCTTCGGCTTTCTTCGCTTGGATGCGTTCGCGAAGGGACACTGCCCGCTGTGCAATGGCAGCGGCATCGCATCGGCGGCAGGGTCCACCGCGACCGGCGGCCTTACAGTCGGCGGGATGCTGGCATGTACGGCGTGGCATGACGGCGAGGAACAGTCATATCGCTGTCGGCAGTTAGGCCCTGGACGCCAAGGCGCAAGCCTTGGGTACGGCGCCTTCGTCCGAAAGGGCTTCCAGCTCTCTCAGGCTCAGGATGCGGCCGTCCGGTCCCGTGATGGTAACGTCAGTCAGCTTGCTCTGGATCAGGTCACGGTTCTTGCGCACAGCCCATTCCGGCGTCGGACAGTTGTAGGTCACTGTGCCGTTCTTCGAGAGACCCCGAACGATGTAGAGTGGGCGCTCTACCATCACAAGTCGATCCCTGCGGCCCCAAGGATGGCGCGCTGCTTGATGATGCCTATGCGATGCGAACGGACCACATGCTCAAACTCAGGGACCAGCGGATCGCCACCATCTCGGAGCGCGGAGATCGTCTCCGAAAACGCGGATAGCACCGTCTCATCGAGGATGACGTTCAGGGCCGTCCGGTCGCGCAAGCGCTGGCAGGAAAAGTTCTCAACGGGGTTTTGGTACGCCATGGCGCATCAACCAGCCTGTCCCAGGTTCGGTTCGGTGACGACCGTTCAAAAACGTTGCCGGCGACCCGCCTATGGAGGGGGCAAGCAGCGTCGCCGCGGCTGATCGAAGGGGAATCCGTCGGCTGCTAATGCAGGAGGAATAAGACGCCTAGCGTGTTTCAAAGGCGTAGCTGCAGCATTTCACTTAAGTTGTGGCGTCAGCCAACAGAACCTAGGAGAGTGCTGCTTTCTGAGGAGAGCCACATGTCTCGCTACGTCATCGATAGCTGTGACGATGAACACTTGATCCTTGGCGACGAGGGCATTGCCTTCGATACCCTGGAAGATGCTCGCACGGCCGCGTTGGCAGCCCTTCCGGATATGGCTCGGGACAAGCTGGCCACTGGCGATCATCGGACCTTCTCAACCGCCGTGCGAGACATGGACGGTACGGTATTCTACCGTGCGACCCTTACGCTCGCGGACGAATGGCTGAACGCGCCGAACAGATAGCCTCCCCTTATTCAGCCTCATGAACTGCAATCAAGCTGCTCCTTTTTAATTTTTGGATTGCTGGCGCGCAATGTCTTGACCGATCTGAAGCAGCAGTAGGCGCATCAGAATCTGCATTTCCGGCATGTCGTAAGCTTTGATGTCTTCGTAGATGTCGAGGCAAGCCTGGGCTGGCCGCCGGAAAGCTGACGTTCAACCTTCAGCTCAGGCCGGCACCGCGATCTGCTTTCCCACGAAACAGAGGTGGGCGGCCTCTGCAAAGGCGTGCCGTTTGCCCGCTATTCTCGCGTAGGCAGCCTCGTCGATATCACGCAAGCGCGGACGGGCCGCCGAGGTTCTAGGCGCGGTGCCCGCTCCCCTCGGTCATCCCTGCTCCAGTAGGTTCGTGAAGTTCGCGACGATCCCGGGCATCCGGCTGCCCTTTCGGGACGAGGCCATCAACCGGACACGGTAGCGAGCGCCGTTTTCCCCCTCAATCGTCCGCTCGGAG
>NZ_VRUX01000135.1:0-9152 GCF_008039885.1 Methylobacterium sp. WL103 | reverse complement strand
GCGACGACGATGTGAGCCGTGTTCGTCATAGGTCCAGACACAGGGCCGATACAGCGCCATCCCGCGCCATCCCCTGTATCCAGACCCAGACCCTATCCGCACAAGGCAGCCGTCACCGAGCGCTTACGACGGTGCTCACCGCGACACTGCTGATCTCGTCCGTGAAGGTCTGCCGGCACGCCTGATCGAGCGTGCGTCTTCAAAGGGTTGGAAGATCGGGCAGATAAGCGTGGTACGAGGAGATCGACCCGAAAGAGGATGCCCCATGAAGAAGCTACTCGTGACCACCGCCGCCCTCGTGCTGCTGAGCGCCGCCCCCACCCTCGCCATGAGCTGCTGCGGAGGCGGCAAGGGCAAAGGAGCAATGATGTGCGGCAAGGGTGGTATGGCGATGAACCACGGCAGCCGAGGCAAGAAGGCAGGGTGCTGCTGTGAAGGCATGAGCGGCGGCAACATGAGTAAGCGCACCTGAGCCATGAAGCCGTACTATCAGGGCGCGCCTGACTTGCGCTGATCGTGACGATCCTTGGTGATCTCGCAGATCTCGGTGGCGAAATCCGATCTGTGAGACGTCCAGGTTCAGTTCATGCGCTTGCGGCGCTCTAGAACCTCCTCACGGGCTAGTCGGCGCCCCAACTCCATCAGCAGGGCGTCCGCGAACACCTTGAGGTGTGGGTCCTGCAGATCGACGATCGCCTGCTGCGCAGCGATGGCATGATCAGCTGCACGATCCAACGGCGTCCCTTCGGTCTGGCTATCAGCGTCTTCGAAAGTGCCCTCGCTCATCCGCATCTGCGTGATGTCGATGATGATGCCCGCACCGGTTTGCGGCCGGCCGTGATAATCCCCGGTGAAGCGACCGCGCGCTAACACCCAGCGCGTTCGGCCGTCGACTGAGATCACGCGATATTCGGTCAGAAAACCACTGCTCGCGCTGGCGCTGCTGCGGATCAACTCCAGCACCCGCCTCTGGTCATCGGGATGGATGCCATCGATGAAGCGCGAGAGCGGCAAACCCTCCTCAGCCTCTTCCGGATCGACGTTGAAGAGCAGCGCCACCACGGCATCGACGCGAGCCCGATCGGAAGCGGCATCCCACTCCCATCGCCCGATCACATCCAGGGCGTCCAGGGCCGTCTGAAAAGCGCGAGGACAGGTCTGGCCGCTGGAAGTTTTGTTCTTCGGCATCGGAAAATCCCTCCTCAAGCCCGGAGGCATGTCGTTGTACCGACTTGTCCGACGCAACCTCAAGGGATTTAGAAATGTTAAGTTACAACTGTGGCGTGTTTGCAATGCCGCGCAGGGGCGCAATTGTAGTAGGAATATCGTAAGAGGCGCTCCGTGCGCCCACGCGGAACAAGCCATGGGATCGAAGACGCCGCCGCCCGGCAAACCGCCGGAGCCTGACCTAAGAGAGGGCGAAGCCGTAGGCTCTCATCGTTCGGGGCACCTCGTTGCCCGAGCTACGTCGTTGGAGCGCATCGCCAACGCGCTGCAGGTCTCGCCAACCATTCTGTATCAACCGCAGAACGCCATTGAGGCGGCCAAGCCCACGGGACAGGTAGGAGACTATCGCGGCCAGGAGGGTGAATGCGCGGCGCTCATCCACGCGTTCCTGCGCATTGCTGATCCTGGAGAACGTCGCCGGATCTTGGCTCTCGTACAGGCGTCGGCAGACCGGGCTTGAGGTCAAAGTGCCCGCAGGCAGGTGGCCAGCGATAGTGGATCGCAGTGGGCCGCGCTGGTTGGAGAGCCAGAGCGTGGACGACGCTGCCGGGATAGCTCAGGGCTGAGCCAGCCTATGGCAGCGTCGCCAGTCGCCGGGGGCGAGGCTTCGGGGCTGTTCCGGTCGGCAATCTTAACGTACCGATCCCGTCGTCTCGATCTCAACATGCGAGACAACTGAGCCCGCCTTGGTAAGGGACGGCGTGGTGGTCAAATCAGAGACCGGGCGGACGTTCGCCGTCGCACGAGCCTGCTCGCGGTAGAGCGGTGGGGTGAGATTGGTGCGCTCGTCGGCCATTGCTGCACCAGCGAAGGTGGTGAAGGCGAGAGCGCTAAGAGCAAACGTACGCATGGACATAGTCGTGATCCCTCAGGAGATTTTCAGGGGCTTCGCCCTGCTTCGAGGGGGAATATGCATCGCACTGCAACATGCATCAAACAGATTGGATCGATAGGCGATATCGATTTCATCAATGAAAATGGTTGCCCTTTCTTAAGCCAAGAGCGATTAGGCGCTTGCCAGGCGGCCCCATCATCGAGGCGTACCCGGCTTGCACACCCGACCGCGCCGCGGCTGGTAAAGCGCATGTAGAACGCAGCATGACAGCATGATGCAGCTTTGTCGCTACAGCGCTACAGCATTGCAATGCTCTGATGTGACAGCGGGATCGTGCTTCCGAACTGTAGCGCTTTCCTGCTACGGCGCTTCTGCAACGCGAGTCGGACATGCGAACGATCACCCTCGTTACCCAAAAAGGCGGCGTCGGCAAAACGACGATCGGCGCATCTCTAGCCGTCACGGCAAGCGAGGCGGGGGAACATGTCGTCGCCCTCGACCTCGACCCGCAGGGCTCCCTTGCCGCTTGGGGCGACACTCGCACCGCGGATGCGCCGGCCGTCGATAAGCTCGGCCCCGATCGGCTCGGCGATCTGCCGGCGATCCTTGCAGCGTTGAAAGCTCAAGGTTTCACGCTCGCGATCCTTGATACGGCGGGCGTATCCTCAACGGGCGGGAACCTCGCCATGCAGGCGGCCGACCTCGCCCTGGTGCCGGCGCGTCCGTCGCGGCTCGATCTTCAAGCCACGATGCCGACAATCGAGACCCTGATGCGGCTCGGGATGCGCGAGCGGTTCGCCTTCGTGCTGAACCAGTGTCCGGCGGGCCGGTCAACGCGAGCGACTGAGGCCGCGAACGGGCTGGGGATTTTCGGCGTGCTAGCAGAGCCGGCATTGACGCAACGGGCCGACCATCAGGACGCGATCGCGGCCGGGCAGGGCGTTACCGAGTTTGCGCCCGAGGGGAAGGCGGCCGACGAGATCCGTGCCCTTTGGGCCTGGGCTGATCGCAAGATGAAGGGCAGCAAGGCATGAGCAAGCGACCCTCGCTGATTGGCGGTCTCAGCCTGCCAGGCGCCGTGCCTAGTGCCCCAGCTGCCGACAAGACGGCCGACGCGCCAAGCGCCAAGGCCGAAGGGACTTCCACCGGTCGGAAGGCGCGCCCTGACGTGGTGCATACATCCGTCTACCTCCCGAAGGAGGTCCATCGGCGCCTGCGCGAGATCGCGTTCACGCGAGACGTGAAAGTGCACGATGTCATCATGGAAGGGATCGACGCGGCCTTGCAGCGCCACGGCCATCCGTCCGTCAATGCGTTGAAGCCGGAACGGAAGCGGTAGGCATAGCACCGCCGTGCGACAGCGCTTTGGCGCGATCATGCGGGAGCGCTGTAGCATTACAGCGTTGCAGCGCTAGCCCAGCTGGTGTAACTTTCGATAAGGGTTCTTCTCGAAAGTTTGAGATAGGTGAGGGCGAAAGGTGGGTGAAGAAATGAAGCCAGGGCTATCTTCCCCCGCCGACGTGTTTGCGCCCCTCCGTGACGCAGCATCGGCTGCGGCTCGCAACCTCGGGCTCGACGCCGACGTGCAGCAAATCTCGCCCGAGCACTGGCAGCGGGTGCTTGCGGCCGTCGAAGCCCGATCGCGGATGCGTGGCTTCCATCTACCGGAAGGGTGGCGCGAGGAACTGGCCGACCAGATGGGCCGCTTCGATGGCGCCGCTACCACAGGACCGGAAAGCTGATCCGATGATTGTGACGGGGTACTCCGGCGGCATGATTGCCGATGCGCTCGGCGCAGAGAGCGGGTGCGATGCCAAGGTCTGAGCATACCCGCGTAAGGCGCCAACTTGGCGACACACGCGGGTCGGGCGAAAGGTATCCCCACGACGGTGATGCCTCGCCGGCCGGACCGAGTGGCCAAGTTGGCCACTTGATCGAAGGGGAGCGAGCAAGTCGCCAACTTGGCGACATGGATGCAGATGCCAGCTTGGCGCCTGCATCGGACGTGGCCGCCAACTTGGCGCCGACGTCGCCCGGCGGAGGAGTCGCCAACTTGGCGAACCCTACCAGTCTGCCCGCCGAGGCGGCGGCGATCGTCCAGGCGTACCAGCGCGCGAGCAAGGCCGACGCGACGGTGCGGGCCTACACGTCGGATGCGCGGGTGTTTCAGGATTGGTGCGCCCGGTATGGGTTTCGGTCCCTGCCGGCGACTCCTGAGGCCGTTGCGGGCTTCCTCGTCCATGAGGCTGAGGCGGGGCGTTCGGCCTCGACAATTGGTCGGCGTTGCGCCGCGATCCGCTACGCGCACAAGCTCGCCAAGCTGCCGGACCCGACCGAGGATGAAGGCGTGCGGGCGGCCCTGAAAGGCGCTCGTCGCAAGGTGGGCGTGGCGCCGAGACAGAAAGCCGCCGCGACCGCGGACATCCTCGCGGCCCTGCTGATGCGGACGCCGGACACCATGACGGGGAAGCGCGATCGGGCGCTGCTGGCGCTCGGGTTCGCTGGCGCGTTCCGCCGGTCCGAACTGGTGGCACTCGACGTTGCCGACCTGCGCGAGGATGCCGAGGGCCTGCGCGTCATGGTGCGCCGGTCGAAGGTCGATCAGGAAGGGCAGGGGTTCGAGAAAGCGATACCACATGGCCGGTTCATCCGGCCGGTTGCCCTGGTGCGGGAATGGCTGGAAGCGGCTGGGGTCACAGATGGGCCGGTTTTTCGGCCGATCTCGCGGTCAGGGAACGTGCGCCGTAGGGGTTCGACGGAGGCCGCGGGAACCGAACCTCCTGAGCCGCGCCTGACGACCCAGGCCGTCGCCGACATCATCAAGCGATACTGCACCGCCGCAGGGCTTGATGCCTCGACGTTCGGAGCGCACTCGCTCCGGGCGGGCTACATCACGTCGGCGGCCGAGCGCGGTGCGGACCTCGCCCGGATCATGGATCAGTCGGGGCACTGCGATCCACGGACAGTGGTCGGCTACATCCGACGGGCGAACGCTTTCAAAGGGCACTCGGGCAGCGGCTTCTTGTAAGCGTCAGCGCAAACGAAAACGGCCGGGGTTTCCCCCGGCCGCTCTCTGATCGTTGAAGCTAGTCCGCTTAGCGGAGGAGCTGCAGGACGCCCTGCTGAGCCTGGTTGGCCAGCGACAGCGCCGAGATCGTCAGCGAGTTGCGGGTCGAGAGGGCCTGGGAGTTGGCGGCCTCCTCGTTCAGGTCGGCGCTGGTGAGGTTCGACGAGCCGGTTTGCAGGACGTTGATGATGCTCTTGTTAAAGTCCTGACGGTTCTGGACGACCGAAAGGTTCGAACCGAAGGTCGAAGCCTGCGAGCGCAGCTGGCTCGAAGCCTTCGAGAGGCTATCGATCACCTTGTTCGTGGACGAGTTGTCCTCGAACTCGTTGACCGCGTTCTGGCCCAGCTTGGAGAGGCCGAGACCTTCGAAGCCGAAATCACCTCCCTGGAGGTTCAAGGTAGAAGACCCCTTCTCGTTGAAGGTAAGCTTCAGGGTATCGCCGTTGAGAAGGTTCACACCGTTGAACGATGAGTCTTGGGCAGTGGTCTTGATGTTATCCAGGATCTGGTTGAACTGTGACAGCAGCGATTTACGGGTGTTTTGAGAATTGGCATCGACGACAGGCGCTCCCGCCGCAGAGAATCGTGCCGACGCCGTTCCGCTAATCGTTCCACCGTCTGCGACGCTACCGATCTGAGACGAAGCATAATCGTTCGTCGTTGTAATTGTCAGCTTCCCATTCGCATCCAAAGTTGCGGCAAGGTTGTTAGCAGAAAGCTTCGAATTAAGGTCATCAAGTGTTTTGACGGTGCCATTCGTACCATCACCAAAGGTTACGGCAACAGCGGTCCCCTTGTTGAGAGAGCCGAAATTGAGCGTTTGGCCATCCAAACCACCGGATGCGACAGCACGTGCCGCAGTGAAGGCAGTGCTCGTGCCCGAAGTTCCAGCCAGTCCCAGCGCGGAGAGTGCGTTGCCGGTTCCCGTGATCGAGAGGTCTGACAGCGTACCCGTGCTAAGCTTCAGCGCGCCGCCCACGATCGAAGAGGCTGCACCGGTACCCGCCCCCAGAGTCGCGCCACCGGCAGCGAGTGTTGCCGTCTTAACGCCAGTGGCCAAATCGATGGCATTTAAAAGCCCGGTAGCCGTTGCGCTGCGCAGATACACGGTGGAGTTACCAGATCCATCCGTCTCAATGCCGCCGGTAACTACACCGGTATGCGTAGACGATGCCGCCGGGGCAGTTGCATCCTTGAACGTGACGGTCTTGCCATTGACGTTCAGCGTCGAGCCATCAGAGATCAACTTCGTGAGATTGTTCGCTCCCGAAGTACGCGTCGCGGAAACCGTCGCATTGCCGGAACCGGACGTGGGCGTCAAACCGAGGGCGTTAAGGATATCAGCTTTTCCGGTGACGTTGAGATCGGCGCCCGTGGTCGACGAGAGAGTGATAGCGCCCGTGCTGCCGCTGATTGCCGCGGCAGTGCCACTACCAGCAGCGAGCGTGGCTACTCCCGATGCGCCCGACACCGTCCGGGTTCCGCTTGCAACGTCGACGGCATCCAAAACGTCTTGGACGTTGGTGCTTGCGTTGAGATAAACAGTAGAGTTACCACTGCCATCAAAAACAGTGTTTCCGCTTGCTTTAACGCTCTGAGAGCCAGTCAATGAGCCGGCTGTCGGAGTAGTTGCCGTTTTGAAAGTGACCGTCTTTCCATTTACGGAAAGAGTGTCGCCATCTAGGAACGTGCTTCCCGTAGCGGTAAGCGAGTCAGTGTTCGTACCACCGGACAATAGCGTCGCACCGGTGATTGCGGCAGCAGTCGGGGTTAGCCGATTATTCTTTGCCACACCTGCATAGACACCAGCAACGCCGTTAAGTGTTGTATTACCATCGATAGGTGCGGGGGTTCCTGCGGCATTAAGCACGGCGTTCCCGAGCGCCTGGGCATCTGATGCAGTCGAAGTTCCACGGAGGTCGGCAGAGGTCGCACCTGTGATCGTGGTCGAAACATTCGACTTCGTAGAGTAGCCGATGGTGGCCTGAAGTGCCTGGTTGGCGACCGACTTAGCAGAATCAACGAGCTTCTGGATCGAGGAGAGACCAGTGTTTGCGGCCTGGATCACCTGGACGCCATTCGAGATCGAGTCGAGCAGGTTCGAGAGATCGTTGCTCCGGCTATTCAGACCCTGCGAGGTGAAGAACGAGGTCGGGTTGTCGAGGGCCGAATTGACCTTCTTACCGGTCGACAGGCGGTTCTGGGTCGTTGCCAGGAGGTTCGCAGTGTCCTGAGCAACGAGGAGGTTTTGGCGGGTCGCGCCCGAGAGAGTGATGCCTGACGACATGGTAGCTGATCCTTTGGATCTAAGAGGCCCTCTAATTTCGAAGGCGCATCACCTAACGCCGCAATCCCCTAAACGCCGGTAAAATTGATGCACCGAATTTTGAGTGAGCCGTAAGCAGTGATCGCATAGTTTACTAATTGTTAATCTGGACGCCGCACGAGAGTAAAATTGAATGCTTGTGCTCAATCGCGCGAGCATCTGACTCAAAACGAGTTTGTACGATGGCATTAAAGCTTACAATAAAGCCCGGTGAAACGGTCTACATCAATGGCGCTGAGATCTGCAATGCAGGATCTAGCGCAAGCTTGGTACTCAAAAATCATTGCCGCATCTTACGCGAGAGCGAGATGATCCGCGAGAGCGATGCCATTTCGCCTTGCTCCAAGATGGTCTTTGCGCTTCAGCAGATTGTGTTTAAAGAAAACCCCTTCGAAGAGCTGAATGAACTCTCGCGGCTTGCTGTTCACATCTTGCAGACAATGCCAAGTGTCGCTCCTCAAATTCTAGAGATCCAACAGCTACTGAGCGAGAAGAAGACGCACGTCGCGTTCAAGAAGGGCAAGGCCCTGATGGCACTTGAGGCTGATGGGTTCCGCATAGCCAAAGCTGGATAACCGCTGCAGAGGCTTGGTCACAGCCAGCGCGCACTGAGGGCACCCTACATCACCATCCACGATCCCGATCCGGTCCGCCCGGTGCGATAGCCGGCGCTCTTCGGCTTCGGCGTGCCCCGCTTCCTCTGAAGCCTACCGCGGCGAGGTTGGCTTCTCAGAGAATTTTGCATCCTTTTCAACCTGAGATATTTTGTAAACGTATAGCCTGCTATATAGGGCGCCGATAACAATCTAGCCTTGTGTTGTGGCCTTAATGATTGAGACTCAGGGAAGATTTCTTTTAGAAAACGGTATCGAAGCAGTCTGTGTTGCCCGGATATCGCCAAGCTCTGTTTTCGAAATAATCAGAAGCGGTGGAATGCTACCCGTCCGACGTGGTATGAAAGCGACTTGTTACCTTGACTATGTCGGCGTCGTGCCTGGGCTGATTGGTGAAGTGAGTCCCGCCGGCTTCACTATGCTTATCGAAGCCAGCGCAGAGCGTCAGACCAGAATTGAGGATCGGCTGGCTTGGCTACGTGCTCGTGCCGGCGACGCGACCGACCAGCGAAGTGATCCTCGAATTGTACCGGCTCAGAAGGCTGTCAACGTAAGGCTCCCGAACAGCCAGACTGTTGTTGCAGAGATCGTCGATCTTTCGATGTCTGGCGCAGCACTCGCTACGATTGAACGGCCGGAGCTTGGGTCAGCCGTCACTGTCGGGAAGCGGTTCGCTACGGTTGTACGACAAACGGCGGATGGGATCGCTGTTCGGTTCAAACTCCCGTTCAGCCCAACGACTTTCAACGAACATGTGGTGTTGTGATGAGCCAATCAGGCGTTGAGCGGCGCAGCGCGCCGCGCAAGCGGGTTCTGAAGGCCGCCAAGATCATTTTCCCCAGCGGCGGATCGGTGATGGACTGCATGGTCCGAAACATCTCGGACACAGGTACAAAGCTTACCCTACCATCGTCGGTCGGCGTACCTGAAACATTCACTCTGCTGATCGAAGCAGATTGGTCCGCCCCCATTGAAGTGGTCCGCCCTTTGGTATGGCTTTTGAGCCTGGAGGACGGACGAGATGGCAAAGCACCCGAAGCCCGAGGAGATCGTCGCGAAGCTACGTCAGGCGGACGTGCTGAT
>NZ_VRUX01000134.1:0-9233 GCF_008039885.1 Methylobacterium sp. WL103 | reverse complement strand
GCCTTGAGGTCGGCCTGCAGCGGCTCGTCGCCGACGCGGCGGCGGATGCGGACGGCGTCCGCCCGCTCGATGGTGAGCATCGCGCCGGCGCCGTCGCGGCGCAGGCTCGCGCCGATCAGCACGGTGCCGGCGGGCAGCGCCGGAACCAGGCGCACGTCGCTCTCGACGAGCCGGCTGGACCCGAAGCTGGTCTCGGTGCCGGCGCTCGCCGTGAAGGAGACCAGCAGCCCGAGGCCGGCCATCCAGGGCGTGAAGGCGGTGCCGAGCCCGATGAAGCTCCGTCCGCGTCGTCCTCGTCTCGTGCCCACGCCGAACCGACCCGTACTCGATAAGCCACACCCGACGATCCTCCTGGCTGGTTCCGGTGCGAGGATGGCGGTCGTGAATTTATCGCGCGGTATGGTTGCGGAGGGGTTAAGGGCGGCCGATCGACGGTTGCCCCGGAGACTCCTGGCACCACCGCCTTGACGATGCCGGTCGCTCGAAGCCGCCGTGGTTTCGGCGGGACATCCGAGGATCGGTGCCCTTCGCTTTCGACGTATGGCCGGGAAGGAAGGTCGAAGCGTATCGCCCCGTCGACGCGCATCCCTCCCTGTGACCGAGTGTCCTTAGTCCTAGGACAGAGGACGTACGCGCAAGAGCGGAATGAAGAGCCAGGATGTCGTCGTCCTGTTGAAGCTCGTGAGCCTTCAGCAGGAGGAAGAAATCTGCGCTGACGGCATCCGATCGCACCTCGGGGCCGAGGCGCCCTATTCCGTTCGCGGGCTCGAATCCCAATTGGGGATCAGCAAGACCGAGATCGGCGCTTCGTTCAAGCGTATTCTTTCAAATGGCATGGTGATCAAGGATCGCGCGACGGGTCGGCCGAAGCCCAATCGCCGAAATCTCTACGACTTCATCGTTCATGGACTGAAATTCGTATTTCCTGCCTCGCCCGGGGCGATGACACGCGGGCTGCCGACCGCGTTCTGCGCGCCGATGTTGAAAAGCGCACTCTTGAGCGCCGGCAATTACATCTACGTCTGGCCGGACCCGGGAGGGCGCGATATCGGCCAATCCGTCTCGCCGTTGTTCAAGAGTGTTCCGGAGGCGGCGCGTAACGACGTGCGTCTCTACGAAGACCTCGCCCTCGTCGACGCCATCAGGCTCTGGAACCAGCGCGAGGCGGTCTTGGCGAAGGAACGGCTTTCGAAACGACTGCTCGGGACATGAGCGTTCGGGGTCGATTGCTCGAGATGCTGACGCTCGTCGCCAGGCTCTTGGTACCGATCTCCGCCCCCGGTTGGTCTTCGTCGGCGGTTGCACGACGGCCCTGTTCATCACCGATCCGGTCACCCTCGAAGACGTCAGGGCAACGGACGACGTGGACTTGATCGTCGATCCGGCCGGTTATCCGGCATGGGCCGCCTTGCAGGCACGATTGCGGACGAAGGGTTTCGTCGAAGCGTCCGAAGACTCGATCATATGCCGAATGACGCTTTCCGGGCTCAAGGTCGACGTGATGCATCGATGATGCGAACATCCTCGGCTTCACGAAACGATGGTATGCCAGGGGAATTGCGACGGCGACCGATTGTCCGCTCGCAAAGGAAACCATCATCAAAATACTGAAGCCCGAGTTTTTCCTCGCGACGAAGTGCGAGGCATACCTCGGTCGCGGCGGAGGAGATCTTCTCGGCAGCTGTGATCTGGAAGATGTCCTCTTGGTCGTCGATGGACGCGAAGAGATCGTCGATGAGGTTCGGCGGGCGGACGCCGACATTCGCCGTTTCATCGCAGAACAATTCGGTGCGCTGCTCGAGAAACAGGATTTCGATTATTGTCTCGAAGGCAACATCCGTGGTCCTGCGGGGTGGGTCGATGTGGTCCGTGCGCGCATCATGGCCCTGTGTGACGACGGCGATTGAGAAGGCGCCGGACCTCAGCCGGCGGCCGGTGCCACCTGTCAGCTGACGGATTACCGAAGGGACCGACGTCGGGAAGGGCGCGGCGGAAGCTCGCCCCGTTCGACCGGTCAGGCGCGACCGGTCAGGCGCGACCGGTCAGGCGCGACCGGTCAGGCGTAAGTGTAGCGGCAGGGGGTTCCACAACCGGAGCAGCTTCGCGCAAGGTGTAGGAAGGCGTGCACAAGGCGACCTCGACCACGCGACGAGGCAAGTCACCGTCCGTGATCTCGGCACCACGAAAGACGCGCTAGGCGCCGCGGACCACCTCGATCTCGAAGGTCGGCCCCCGCGGGCCCATGCGCTCGCGCATCACGATGCGGTCGTCGGCCGTCAGTGTCCCGAGCGGTACGTCCCGGTCGGGCAGCACCACCGTCGTCGCCTTGTCGAGGTGGACGAGGACGTGGCGCTTCATCGGCAGCGAGGATGCGGCCCAGGCCTTCAGCTGGCCGTAATACGGCTCGCGCGTCCAGGCCTTCGGCTGGCCGGGGTCGACCTGCACGTTCATGTTGCGGCTCACCGGATCGAGGCTGAGCACCATCTTGGCGCGGTCGGGCTTCCATTCGGGGCCGAGCCAGCTCTCGGTCATCCACAGGCAGTGGAAGGCGCGGCAATGGTCGGGCCGGTCGGCGTGGATCGCGCAGCCCCGCCCGGCCTTGGTGTGGCGGCACCATTGCCCGGCGAGGCTCTCGACGGCGGGCACGTCGTAGACCTTGCAGCACAGGGTGCAGGCGCCGCAGGCCCGGCCGGGGGCCGGCGTCGCGACGATGGTGGCGGGATCGAGCATCGCGTCGCGGCGTCTGGGTTACGAAAGGGGCGCGGCCCGAGGCCGCGCGAACGTGTCGGGGTACCTGAGCCCGCATCGGGCCGGTAGTGTGGCGGGCCAACGCGCCACAGCACCGGATCGCCCGCATGCTCTCGAACCTCGCCGTCCGCGACGTCGAAACCCTGATCCACCCCTACACCAACCTCGACGCGCACCGCAGCGCCGGCCCTCTGGTGCTGGAGCGCGGCGACGGCGTCCACGTCTACGACACCGAGGGGCGGCCCTACATCGAGGGCATGGCGGGCCTCTGGTGCACGGCGCTCGGCTATTCCAACGGCGAGCTCGTCGAGGCCGCCCGCGAGCAGATGGCCAAGCTGCCCTTCACCCACCTGTTCTCCGGCCGCAGCCACGACCCGGCGATCGAGCTGGCCGAGGTGCTGAAGGAGCTGATGCCGGTCCCGACCTCGAAGATCTTCTACACCTCGTCCGGCTCGGAAGCCAACGACACGCAGGTCAAGCTGGCCTGGTACCTCAACAACGCGCTGGGCCGGCCGAAGAAGAAGAAGATCATCGGGCGCCAGCGCGGCTATCACGGCGTCACCATCGCCACCGCCTCGATGACCGGCCTGCCGGTCAACCACACCGACTGGGACCTGCCGCTGCCCGGCTTCCTTCATGTCGGCTGCCCGCACTTCTACCGCTTCGCCGAACCCGGCGAGACGGAGGCCGCCTTCTCGCAGCGGCTCGCCGACGAGCTCGAGGCCACGATCCTGCGCGAGGGGCCGGAGACGGTGGCCGCCTTCGTCGCCGAGCCGGTGATGGGCGCCGGCGGCGCCATCGTCCCGCCGGAGGGCTACTTCGCCGCGATCCAGGCGGTGCTCGCCCGCTACGAGGTGCGCTTCATCGCCGACGAGGTGATCTGCGGCTTCGGCCGCCTCGGCACCTGGTTCGGCAGCGAGGCTTTGGGCATGCGCCCCGACACCCTGTCCTTCGCCAAGGCGCTGACCTCGGGCTACGTGCCGCTCGGCGGCGTCTCGGTCGACGAGCCGCTCTACGAGGCGATGCGCGCGCAGAGCCGGAAGATCGGCACGTTCGGGCACGGCACCACCTATTCCGGCCATCCCGTCGCCTGCGCCGTCGCGCTCAAGACCATCGAGATCTACAAGCGCGAGCGCATCGTCGAGGGCGTGGCAGCCAAGGCGCCGCACTTCCAGGCGCGGCTGTCGCGCCTCGCCGAGCACCCGATCGTCGGCGAGGCCCGCGGCCTCGGCCTGATCGGCGGGCTCGAGATCGTCGCCGACAAGGCGTCGCGCCGGCAGTACGAGCCGAAGGCCGGAGTCGCCGCCCGCTGCGTCGCCTTCGCGCAAGCGGAAGGGCTGATCGTCCGGTTCCTGATGGGCGACCGCATCGCCGTGTGCCCGCCGCTGATCATCACGGCCGACGAGATCGACGCCCTGTTCGACCGCCTCACCCGGGCGCTGGACCGGACCGCCGACTGGATCAGGGCCGAGGGGCTGGAGGCGATGCCGGCCGCCTGACACCGGATTTCGTGTGCGTCGAATGCTGCGATGCGGCGGCGATTCCTTAAGCCTGCGTTCATGCCGACTGCATCCTTATCGATCATCCGCCGGCTCAAGATCCGGCGGATGATCTCGAATCGCTCGCCATCGCCCTGGAGCGGCGTGGGGGCAGCATGCGGCGGCGCCATCGCCGTGCGAACGACCACAGGACGGAAATCCCATGTACGCCCCCGATGCGATGCAAGGTTTGGAGACGCAGGCCCAGGCACAGGAGCCCGAGCGCCGGCAGATGGACCAGGCCGAGGCCCGCTACGGCTTCCGCCCCCTCGCGCTTCCGGCGCTCGCCGCCGCCGCCCACTCGGTGAAGCCGGCCGGCAAGGCCGCCCCGCGGACCAACCTCAAGGGCGTGCTCGGCATCGTGCACGAGGACGTGCCGCTCGACTGAGCGATCCCACGATTCGGGAGCATGATCCGGTCCGCTTTCTGCGGTCCGGTTCAGGGTTTCTCGACGGGTTCGCGTCATCGTCGTTCGCGTCCAGGTCCACGCCGCGCTTTCGCCGGAGTGTGAGGCCAGGGATGCTCGACCGACGCGAACCCGAGGCTTCCATGCTGATCCTGCCGAGCCGCAGGCAGGTCCTGACCGGTCTCGGCGGCACGCTGGCCGCGGCGGGGCTGTCCACCGGCGCCTACGCCTTCGGGGTCGAGCCGCTGCATCGCCTCGTGGTGACCCGCTACGCCCCGCGCCTGCCGCACTGGACCCCGGGCCTCTCCCTCAAGGTCGCGGTGCTCGCCGACTTCCACGTCTGCGAGCCGTTCATGCCGCTCGATCGCGTCGCCGAGATCGTCGACGCCACGAACGCGCTGGCACCCGACCTGATCCTGATGCTGGGCGACTATCCGGCCGCCGGTCGGATCGCGTGGAAGCGCGTGCCGCTTCCCGAGTTCGCCCGCCTCGCCGCGGGCCTGCGCGCGCCGCTCGGCACCTACGCGATCCTCGGCAACCACGATTGGTGGGACGACGCGGAGGCCCAGGCCGCCCGCGGCGGCGTGCCGGAAGCGCGCCGCGTGCTCGAGGCCGTCGGCATCCCGGTGATGGAGAACGACGCCCTGCGCCTGACCAAGGACGGGCACCCGTTCTGGGTCGCCGGCCTCGGCGACCAGCAGCCGTTCCTGATGTTCGACGACGACAGCGGCCGCGACGACCTGCCCGCGACGATGGCCAAGATCACGGACGACGCGCCGGCGATCCTGATGATCCACGAGCCGGACGCCTTCGTCGACGTGCCGGAGCGCGTGTCGCTCACGCTCGCCGGCCACACCCATGGCGGGCAGATCCGCCTGTTCGGCCATTCGCCGGCGATCCGCCCGATCCACGGGCACGACTATTCCTACGGCCACGTGGTCACGCAGGGCCGCCACATGATCGTGTCGGGCGGCTTCGGCGTCAGCCGCATCCCGGTCCGCCTCGGCGTGCCGCCCGAGATCGTGTTTTTGGAACTTGGGTCGAGCCTCTTGCCTTCCGCCTGAGCGGCGAGACGCCTCATGCGTCGGCGCTGGCCGTTTTTTGCGCCCACGCTAGGTTCTCCGCATGCGCGCACTTCTCGTCGGCCTCATCCTCGCCCTGCCCGCCCCGGCGCTCGCCGACGAATGCGGCGACCTGATCGACAAGGTGGCGAAGGAGACGGCGGCGAGCCCCGGCAACCGCAGCACCGACTTCGCCAACTTCTCGGCGGGCGACGGCACCACCCTGACGCTGTCCTGCGGCGGCCCGCAGCTCTCCTCGGTCGGCGCGCAGTTCCGCGGCGAGGCCCCGCCCGACGGCTACTACGCCCTGTTCGGCAAGGCCGGCCACGCCGTCACCGGGATCGGCGCCGACGTGATCGAGGCCGCCGCCCACAAGGCCCGCGAGGCTGCGAGCCGCCTACGCCACAGCAACGTCGACGCCGGCGGCGCCCGCATCACCTGCTCCGTCTCGGGCACGGACAAGGGGCCGCTGACCATGTGCGCCGTGATCGAGCACAGCGACCGGAGCTGAACGCGGCGGGCCGTCTCAGTCGGCCGCCTGCTCCAAGGTGCGGGCGACCGACTTGTTGAGGCTGATCCCGGCCCTGCGCGCCGACGAGACCAACGCGCGATGCAGCCCCGGCTCGACGCGCACGACGAACTGCCCGGAATAGGCCTTCGCGGGCTCTTCCCCGCGCTCGGCGCAGAACGCCAGGTAATCCTCGACGCTGTCGGCGAGCGCCTGCTTCAACTCGTCGACGGACCGGCCCTGAAACGTGATCACGTCGCGAAGATCCAGGATCTCGCCGTGAAAGAGGTCGGCTTCCGGGTCGTATTCGACGGACGCCTCGTAGTTTCGATACGGCATCGTCGTCATGGCGTGACTCCGGCCTCGAACAGGACGCGTCGCACCGACCTGACCGCGCCCTCGTCCGTCTCCTTCTGCGGATGGGGCCGATGGCATACGGCGCGCACGCCGTTCAGCGCGACCCGGATTCGCGATCCCCGGCCCTCCGTGACCTCCGCACCGCAGGCGATCATCAGGGCCTCGATGTCGGTCCAGACGACGCCCGAGCGCACCGGATCGGAGAGGATCGCCGCCAGCGTCGCCCGATGCCGCCCGCTGAGCTTCATATGATATCGAAAGCCAGTATCACACGTCGGCGCTCCCCGATGCGAGCGCCGACGTGTGCGACGATCTCAGCCCGTCCTCAGAGCGGGATGTTGTCGTGCTTCTTCCAGGGCTGCTCCATCTCCTTGGTGCGCAGCATGCCCAGCGCCCGCGCGATGCGCTTGCGGGTGGAATGCGGCATGATCACCTCGTCGATGTAGCCGCGCTCGGCCGCCACGAACGGCGACAGGAAGCGGTCCTCGTACTCGGTGGTCCGGCCGGCGATCTTGTCGGCGTCGCCGAGCTCGCTGCGGAAGATGATCTCGACCGCGCCCTTGGCGCCCATCACCGCGATCTGCGCGGTGGGCCAGGCGTAGTTCAGGTCGGCGCCGACGTGCTTGGAGGCCATCACGTCGTAGGCGCCGCCGAAGGCCTTTCGCGTGATGATGGTGACGAGCGGCACCGTCGCCTGGGAGTAGGCGAAGAGCAGCTTGGCGCCGTGCTTGATCAGGCCGCCGTATTCCTGCGCGGTGCCCGGCAGGAAGCCCGGCACGTCGACGAAGGTCACGATCGGGATCGAGAAGGCGTCGCAGAAGCGCACGAAGCGGGCGGCCTTGCGCGAGGCGTCCGCGTCCAGCACGCCCGCCAACACCATCGGCTGGTTGGCCACGAAGCCGACCGTGCGGCCCTCGATCCGGCCGAAGCCGGTCATGATGTTGCGGGCGTAAGCCGCCTGGATCTCGAAGAAGTCGCCCTCGTCGACCACGCGGCGGATCAGCTCGCCCATGTCGTAGGGCTTGTTCGGGTTGTCCGGGATCAGGGTGTCGAGCGACTTGTCGAGGCGTAAGGGGTCGTCGAAGCTCTCGATCTCCGGCACGCCGTCGATGTTGTTGGCCGGCAGGAAGTCGACGAGGCGGCGGATCTGAAGAAGGGCCTCGACGTCGTTCTCGAACGAGCCGTCGGCGATCGACGACTTCGTGGTGTGGACCTTGGCGCCGCCGAGCTCCTCGGCGGTGACGACCTCGTTCGTGACGGTCTTCACCACGTCGGGGCCGGTGACGAACATGTAGCTCGTGTCGCGGACCATGAAGATGAAGTCGGTCATGGCCGGCGAGTAGACGTCGCCGCCCGCGCACGGGCCCATGATGACGGAGATCTGCGGGATCACGCCGGACGCCATGACGTTGCGGCGGAACACCTCGCCGTAGCCGCCGAGCGCGGCCACGCCCTCCTGGATACGCGCGCCGCCGGCGTCGAAGATGCCGATGATCGGGGCGCGCATCTTCAGCGCCATGTCCTGGACCTTGACGATCTTGGCGGCGTGCGTCTCCGACAGCGAGCCGCCGAACACCGTGAAGTCCTTCGAAAACAGGAACACGGTGCGGCCGTTGATGGTGCCCCAGCCGGTGACGACGCCGTCGCCGGGGATCTTCTGCTTCTCCATCCCGAAATCGGTCGAGCGGTGCTGCACGAACATGTCGAACTCTTCGAACGACCCGTGGTCGAGCAGGAGTTCGATGCGCTCGCGCGCCGTGAGCTTGCCGCGCTTGTGCTGGGCGTCGACCCGCTTCTCGCCGCCGCCGAGGCGGGCGAGCGACCGGCGCTCCTCGAGCTTCTCCAGGATGTCCTTCATGGGTCGAGCGGTCCTGCCTCAGGCGTAGGGAGTTCTTGTTCCTTGCGCAGGCCGCCCGATCAGGACGGCGTGCCCAAGCTTGAACAGCGCCTTAGCATGCAGTTCCGCGCCGGGGAATTGAACCTGTTTTGGCCCGGCGAAAAGCCGAATTTTCCGGTCCGCGCGAGCGGCGCCTAGCGGGCCAGCGCCGCCACCTCGGCGGCGGCCAGGAACTCGACCTTGCGTCCGACGAGCCGCGTCGTGGCGTCCTCGTCCGCGCCCCAGACGGCGGTCTGGTAGGTCTCGTCGACGTGGGCGGCCTCCCAGCCCTCCTCAGCGGTGAGGCGCCCGGCGAGCATGGCCAACGCGATAAGCAGCGAGCCGCTCAGCGTCGTCAGGGTGTGGAAGGCGGCGAGCCGGAACGGGTCGTCGATCGCCGAGACCGCCGCGCGCAGGGCCGCCACCGAATCCTCCGGCTGCGTCACGTGCATCACGCCCTCGCTGAGGATCAGCCGGGCGCCCAGAGCCTCGCGCGCCCAATCGAGGATCGGGTCCCAGGCTTCTGCCTGCGCCGCCACGAGCCGCTCGGGCGTGCCGGCGCGGTAGGCGACGAGGTCGGTGCCGGCATAGGGCCACAGGTCCTCGGCCACCGCCGCCATGCGCGGGGCGACGCCGTCGATCGCGGTGTTGATCAGCCGCGTGAACGGCATCTTCGCGGGGTCGATGGTCTCGCCTTGCGCCGCCCACTCGGCGGCGAGGCGTTCGGCCAGCGCCCGCG
>NZ_VRUX01000133.1:0-9239 GCF_008039885.1 Methylobacterium sp. WL103 | reverse complement strand
GTAGCGCCGGTGATAAAAATCACAGTCCTGGGTATTTAAAGAGCTATGTTTCGAACTTATTGAGTAAAGAGTTAAATAAAAAATCTGCTCTCTCTGAATCGCCAACGCTTACTCAGTATGTAGATGCGCCCAATACGGCGGACGTCCGTGCTCCTGTTAAGAAAAAACGGCAGTTCGGTGCTTTTGCAGGAAAATTCAAGGTAAGCTCTGAGTTCTTTGAGCCAATGTCTCAGGATGAACTTAAGTCTTGGGGACACGAGTGAAGCTTTTGCTCGATACTCACGCTCTTATATGGTTCTCTCTTGGAGACGATAGGCTTCCAAATCGCGCTCGATTATTGATAGAAGACGCTGACAATAAAATATATGTCAGCGCTGCATCTGCTTGGGAGATAGCAGCTAAATATAGAAAAGGTAAGCTTCCTGAAGCAGAGGCTCTTGTCTTGGAATGGGGCCAAATTATAACCACTTTAGATCTGATAGAGCTCCCAATATCATCTGCCCATGCTTTAAAATCAGGTCTTATAGACATGAAAAATGCAGATCCATTTGATAGAATGATAGCTGCTCAAGCGGTAATTGAAAACATGGCGGCAATTTCTGTCGAGAGCGAATGGGATAGCGTAGGTGTGATTCGTATCTGGGATTAACATCTAGGCGATTTCGCATGCTAGCTTGATTGGTTCGTGTGCTTATGTGATTGTGCATCTGCGTAGCACCGCTACTGTCTGATTCTGCGGCTGTGTGAAAAACATATGCGAGTTCTGGTTCTCGCCTCGCAGAAAGGCGGGAGCGGCAAGTCGACCATCGCCGCCAGTATCGCTGTCGCTGCGTGGCAGGATGGTGAGCGCGTCGTCGTCGTAGACATGGATCCCCAGGCGTCGCTCGCTGAGTGGGGCAAGCTCCGTGAGACCGGCGGCCTCGTCTTTCGGGCAGTGGCGCCTGGCGCCTTGGACAAGTGGATCATGGACACCCGCAAGGTGCCTGCGGTCTCGCTCGTGATCATCGATACGGCTGGCGTGTTTGGGGCTGAGGTCGATGCCGCCCTACGGCATGCAGATTTGTGTCTCGTCCCTGTCCGACCGTCTGCATTCGATCTACGCGCTGCTGGTCCGACCGTGGAGCGTCTACGGCTCTTCAACCGCCCTTTCGCCTTCGTCCTGAACGGCACGAACCCGGCCTCGCACGCGCGCACAGCCGATGCTGTTGCGGCGCTGGAAGTCGGTGGCGCTGTCGCCCCGCCCATCGCTGATCGGACCGACTTCCGCGACTCGGTGGCCTCGGGCATGGGGGTCACCGAGATCAACCCGGTCGGGAAAGCCGCGGCCGAGATCAACGCCCTCTGGGCCTATGTGAAGGAGAGGATGAGCCGGACATGAGCAAGGTTCCTCGCACGAGCGTCCAAGGGCTCATTAAGCCCGCGCAGTCACATAGCCATGTGGATGAGCAAGCGCCTGAGCAAGCGGGTGAGCAACTACATGATGCAGATGTGCCGATGGTCTCGATGGAGGCCGAGGCTGCTGTTCCTCGACCTACTGGGCGTGCGAGACGGACGAAGGGCAAGGCGGCGCCCGAGCCCGAGTTGAAGGACTACGCGCACCGGTCGCTCTACGCCAAACCCGAGACCCTAGATCTCATCCGCGAGATCGCGTTCAAGGAGCGTATCAGCGCTCAGGCGCTCTACCGGGAGGGCCTGTTCCTCATGCTGCGTAAGCGCGGCCACTACAAGGACAAGCACATCGACGACGTGTGATAGCGCTATAACGCGAGCACGTAGTTATGTGACTACGCTGGTCTGATGTAGATCCGCGACTTGACCGACTCGCTCCGGGCGGTCACGGTCGCCGCTTACGTTTGGAGATCGATAACCACGCTGCGATCGAGACCCTGAAACGACTACGGCCCCCCTGTCGCCAAACAGGAGGGCCGCAAAATCGAGTGGTCTGTGAGGACCGATGCAATCCCTCACAAGCCACATGACCCCCTCGGGAGTCAAGCGGGAACGCCAATTCCTGCACCGATGAGTCGTGCCTGGACCCTGGAACGCGGCCCTATGGGGACCGTGCATGTTCGCTTGTGAGATCCGGCGTGCCATCGAGGCGGCGCCGCGGGTGAAGCTGCCTGAAATCGCAGCGCTGCTTTGGCGTGCCTACGGGGACGGGCACGTGAGCGAGGTTGAGGCTGAGACCCTGTCCAACCTGATCGAGGTGCGTAAGGCGTCAGCGACCGCCGTAGCGCCGCCCAGACGACCTGCAGGAGCACGTCCTCAAACTCCTGAGAGCCTAGAGCGTCGGCGGCGTTGGGCTGCGTCTGGCCGATTACCACCTCGCCTCTCAGGTCAGTTCACGCTCGCGGAGCAAGCAGTCCTCGCCGTCCTTGCAGTCGAGGTCGTGAAGAAGGGGACCTGCCAACTCGCTATCGGGCATATCGCAGCGCTCGCAGGCGTCTCGGAGAGCAGCGTCCGGAACGCCCTGCGCCAAGCCCGCCTGCAGCAGCTCCTCACGATCGAGGAGCGCCGGCTATCCGCGTGGCGTAGCGACACCAACATCGTCCGGATCGTCTCGACCGAGTGGCTGTCCTGGCTCCGCCTTGCCCGAGTAGGGGGTGGGTGCAAATCGGTGAACCCCACGAATACACCTAGTTCTAGATCTGCTTCGAGACGCCTGTCAGAGACGTCGAAGAGCTGCCGGAGGGCAGGGTCGGATCCAGGTCGAGAACGATCTGGTAAGCGCCCACACGCCGGCAACGTCATCACCCAGACCACGAGCATATCCAGCACACGATGAGTGACCCATCCCGCCTTCCACCCAGAGCTCTTGAGGAGCTTGTCGAGTGGCTGAACACCCGGGGCTTCACGCACTTCGTCACGCTCGCGACCAATGACCTAGATCTGCGCTCCGCAGACCGGAAGGTGATCGGCGATCGTCGAGGCGCTGATCGCATGGACGCGCTCGTGCGCCGCTGGGACGCCTACATGAATCGCGCACTGGTCGGACCGAAGTGGGCCAAGCCGCTCTACCGGGCTGACCGCATGTTCGCCTTCTACTTCCTCGAGAAGGCGACGACGAACCCGCACTGGCACGCACTGGTTCGGATCGACGATGACGATCCTGACCGACGCGCGATCAAGCTCAAGAAGCTCCACGAGCTGACCGAGGAGGCCTGGCTCTCGCTCATCAGCTCGGGCTCAACCGACGTGAAGGTGATCTACGACCAGGGGGACGTCGTGAATTACGTTGCGAAGGAGCTGGGTCGTCCGGTATCATATGAACACTTCATCCCAGCCGACATGTTCGACACGCTCGAGCTGTAGGGGGTGAGGTCCGAGGACTTTCAGTCACGCCGCGTTTGCTGAGCTACGCGTCCAGCGCAGTCTTCCGAGATCGAGGCCAACCACATGCTGCGAAGCCCGCGGCAATGGTCTCCTATTGCTTGAATGGATACCTATTCAAGCAATGATCCAGAAGACGATAGAGCAGACGGGGCAGAGCACGAAGCGGCGTGCGAAGCACGGCGCGACTGCGGCAGCCCCGCCCCGAAGGGGCAAGACGTTCCTACCTCATCGAAGTCCTAGAAAATCGCCCCCACCTCGTAGGGAGTGCCTATTGCTTCCACGAGATCCTGGCTGCTGTCCTTGGCGGACATGAACGCGTTCGCAAAACGCAAAAGCTCCGCACCGGCGGCGCCTCTAGGACTGCTCTCGCTTGCGTTTCATTTCGGCGATGTTCTTGTCCAAAAGCCGTAGCATTTGAGCCTTGTGCTCGGCGTCGGCCTTCTCTTTGGCTGCCTGCCGCGCTGGCTCGGCATCCCAGTAGGCTTTGATCCGCTCCTCACGGAGGACGACGCTCTTGGCGTGCTGACGCTTCCACTTCGCCAGCTCGGCTTTCTTGGAAGCCTTGAGGGCGTAGACGCAGAACGCCGGCGTCAGCAGGATGAGGATGGCGACAATCAGAGCGGCCATCGGACTAGAGCGCCGCTCGCAGCATTCGCTGCTGCTCCTGCCCGGCACCGAGGTGGATCTCCGCTCCCTGCCCATAGGTCAGACCTTGCACGTCAGCCGGCTTGTCCGAGTCGCAGTGAACCTGCGCGTCGTCCAGCGGCACGCTCAAAAGTGCCTTGAGCTTCGCCTTCAAGATCTTGATCCCTCTTCTCGGCGTCATCCGTCCGCCTCCTGCACGGAGCACGCCTAGGATCGCCTCAGGAGATCACTGGCGGCCTTCGTGGTCAAATCGCTAGTTCAGACACTGGCTTTTGGACGGTGCCGCTGTAGGGGGCTTGTAAGAGCTTTTCGTCCGGTCGGGTGATGTCGCTTGTAAGCGAGCATTCGACGAGACGAAGTCCTAGATGACCGAGCCATACTCGAAGGGCTTGGATCCTGGGTCCGGTCGCATACGGGTCATACCCTTGGACTTGGTCAACCAGAGGCACACCCTAGTCCGATGCAACAATCCCGGTTGGTCAAGGAGAGTCCGGGTAAACTCAATTCAAGCGAGGTTGCCAGACGCTTTTTGACTTCCTCACTTTGTCCATCAGAGGTGGCTCGATGTCCTATTTTGTCACCTCGATGTCCCGCACGAGCCAATGCGAACAATCGCCAGTGAGACGCAGATGTCCCCTGGATGTCCCCTAGATGTCACCTGAATGTCCCCCTGGTGTCCCAATGCGAAGTGATTTTGCTGAAAATGTCTCACTCGCGTTGAGTTCGCCTAGCAGCGCATACGCTGTGCGATGATCGTCTGAGCCTCGAAGAAATAGCGCGCCGAGCGGCCGATCTGCGTTGTTCGCGCTGCATCCGCGATCACACCCTTGTCTTTGTGAGCGCCGGATCATCCAGGTCCTCGCCTAGCTCGCTGAGTTGGCCGAGCGCTATAACGACGATCAACCAGGTGGAGGATGCCCCATGAAGACGTTCATCGTGACCACGACCGCCCTGCTGTTGCTCACCGCGGCCCCGGCGATGGCCATGAGCTGCTGCGGTGGTGGCAAAGGCGCCATGTGCGGCAAGCCCGGCATGGAGATGGGCCACGGCAGCATGAAGAAGAGCAAGGGCGGCTGCTGCTGTGAGAATATGTCGATGAACATGAGCAAGCGGCGCTGATCCACAGCGTAGTCAGCGTCGTGCGAGTGCTTCTTTTTGATTGATCGCCTGGATCAACGCCTCGTTCCTCGCGGGCCCGTGTAGCCCATGGTGGATCTCGCGATGGCAGCTTGGGCAGACCGCTCCCACGAACCGAGGATCGTCTGGGCCACCGTCACTCAGGCGACGGGTGTGATGAGGCTCGAGGTAGGGCTTGCCCTGCAAGGTGACGAACGGCGCGGGCTCGTTGCAGCTCTCGCAGATCCCAGCCGCTCGCGCGAGAACGTAACGCCGGACCGCTGCTGAGCGCCGGTAGAGGCTTCGACGCGCCGCTGTGCCAGCGACCTGCGGCGTCAGCTGGGCGGCCTCTAGGGCACGTGCTCGTAGACCTGCGAGGTCGACGTCGAGCTCGAGCTCCTCGACCAATTGCTCCTCCTTGACCTGCTCGCCGACGTTCGCAGGGACAAGCTCGAAGACGATGGCAGAGCGCTGGGCGCCATTTCGGTCAGGAGCGGTCTCGAGGCTGTAGCCGGCGCACTCGAACTGACCGAGGAAGCGCACGCCTTCTCGGCCGCGCGTCTGGAAGACCAAGAGGTCCTTACCGTCGACCAGGTGATCTCGGATCGCGCGGTTGCCGCGCTCGAACACCATGTCCCCGAGCTGCCCCTCCCCGAAGTAGCGGAACACGCCCTCAGACGACCAACCGTCGGCGTAGCCGTGCTGCTCGCCGCTCGAGCCGGTGAAGACGATGATGACGGGGTGCTGGCTGGGCGTGCAGATGCCGCCTTGCTGCTGACCGCCGTAGACAGCATGAACATCTCGCCGGCGGTTATAAACCCGCTGCTCGTAGAAAGGTCCCCAAGGCATTACGGGTCCTCGAACCAATCAGTGGGATCCTGAAACTCGAAGTTCTCCACCCAGCCCTCAGGCACCTCAGGTTCTGGCCAGTCATGATCTTCGTTTTGGCCAAGTTCTCGACGGCGTAGACGCGCTGCGAATTCCGCGTAAGAAATGTCTTTTGTAGCAAATCGCTCTAGTAAGTCTTTATATTTGTTAAATCTTGCTCTGGCCTGAATTGCAGACGGGACCATATCTCGTTGTATAAACTTTAACAGGCGCGCATCTGGTATATTGCCAACCCGTAGGTCATGATAGCCAAGGATTTTTTTATCTTTAGCAACGTCTACAACATCTCGCAAATGATTTGGCATAATCTGATTGAAATTCTGATGTATCACCCATCCGCAGGCGTTTAATAGTTTAAAAGTTACGTAAGGGATACGTCTTGCTATCAAGACTGGTATGCAATCAAGGCTTAAACACTTTATTGCTGTTTCCATTATTTCTAGCCGATGTGGGTATAGCCACTCTCTAACGTTTTTGCACTCAATTCCAATCGGACCAGCAACTGGATCTATGACCATAAAGTCTAGACATTGATTACCTGGGATACTTCTAGGTCCGAGATGTTGAGGGGGTTCTTCTTTTTTATATCTAATACTGTCTTCTTGTATATCAATATCATGAAATCGACCATGAAAGTAAGGATGTGACTCTAGAAGGGCACGATATGTTGCAATTTCTAGTGCTTGACCAATATGATGGTTTGCGGCCAATAGTGATCGAAGCACAGGACGCTGCTCAGCTATGCGTTGTTCGACTATAAGAGGTGGGGTTTCTGCACGGTGATACCATGTGACGTTGTTCTCCTTGACCCGTCGGATGCGTCCCTCTTTCGCAAGGGCGTTTCTGACTGGTGTTAGGATGTGCGGGTCGATGCGTTGCGGATTGGGGCCGGCATCAGAGATCTTCTGCTCGAGGGTCCGCGGAGTTGCGGCGCCGTGGGTCTCGAGGATCCGCAGGATGCGGCGGAGTGCGATCGCGTCGCGCTCCGCTCTCGTCAGCTTCGCCATTGGTCTGACCCAGGGATCTTTTTATATATAACTAGGAGTATTTCTCCCGGTCCGGCGAGACAGGATCTCTCGGCTCCACCCCCGTAAAACTCGCTCAGGAAGGGCGCTGACGGCTTCGTGCTCGTGGGTGGCAGCCATCATCCGCTTTTCGTTTAAGCCCGTCAGCGGGCTTCGTGGAGCGATCCTAGGGGCATTGGCACATGCTGCTCTGGTCTTGGCAAGCGAGCTAGTGGGAATGAGCTTGGCGCTGGGCGTTCAGGGCTCGATTGGTAAGTCCCTTCGGGAACGGCTTCCACTTCCGGGCTTCCGGGTAGTCACCCTCATTTCGTAGGCGCTTCTTCGCCGACGGCCCGAGGTTGAGGCTGTAGCCCGAGCGCCGGCCGTGAACGACTCCCTGGTCCTCGAAGTCGATGCCGTAGAAGTGCGCGTAGGCCTCCTCCATGCCCTTGAGCATGTATTTGCCAAGCCCTTTGGGGTGTGGGGCGTCTTTGACCTCGACCGCCCGTTCGTTCTCGGTCTTGCCGATCGCCTTCTCGACCCACTTTGCCAGTCGGGCCTCGAAGTCGTCGCGCCGGTCTTCTGGGACATGCAGCAACCAATGGGCGGCGGTGACGCCTCCAGCTGCTTCCAACACCCACACGAAGGCCGGGCTGAACGCCGCGCAGCCGCTCTTGATCATGGCTTTGGTCGGCCGGCGCGCCCAGTGGCTGAACTGGTTGTTGCGGAGCCGAGCGAGGACGTAGCTCGCTTGCTCGACCGGGCAGCAGGTCATGCTGATGTTGATGGTGACGAGCGTGTTGAGCGGCAGCCTCAGCGCGTCTGCGACGCGAACGGCATGGTGCAGGTTGGAAGCCGGTTTGCGCCGGATGTGACGAGTGACCCGCGGCACGTGTGCGCCTCCACTGACCCCAGATCTTGCACAAGAAGGGGCCATATATACTAAGGATTGTGTGCCCGCCCATTTGGAAGCTCGGCAGCGGTCATCGTCAAGGGTGAGAACAAAGATCGAACCGTCTTGTTCCTGACCGAGACGGAATCACCCTTGTATCAAGACCAAACACTCGTATGGTGATGTTACACCAGCTCGAGGATCTTAATGACCGTCGCTCTCCGTCCCCTCGTCGCCTACGTCCGGGTCTCGACCGACCGGCAGGGCAAGAGCGGTCTCGGTCTCGATGCTCAGCGGGCGCTGATCGCCTCCTTCGCTCAGGCGAACGGCTTCGAGGTCGTCAAGGAGTTCGAGGAGGTCCAGACCGGGAAGGGCGCCGATGCCCTCGATCGCCGGCCCCAGCTCGCTGCTGCTCTCGCTCTCGCCCGCAAGCACAAGTGCCCGGTCATCGTCGCCAAGCTCGACCGCCTGTCGCGCGACGTCGCCTTCATCGCCAATCTCATGGCGCAGCGGGTGCCGTTCCTCGTGGCCGAACTCGGTGAGGGGGTCGACCCGTTCGTGCTGCACCTCTACGCGGCGCTGGCTGAGAAGGAGCGTGCTCTGATCTCGGCTCGCACCAAGGCCGCTCTCGGCAGCTTAAAGGCGAAGGGCGTGCAACTCGGAAACCGCACGAACTTGTCCGTAGCATCCGCCAAAGGAGCAGCTACGAATAAACGGGACGCTCAGATCTTTGCCGAGAACGTCCGCCCGATCATCGCTAGCATTAAAGCGTCTGGTGTCACGTCGCTTAGGGGCATCGCTGCAGAGCTGGATGTGCGTAGGGTAGGAACACCGCGGGGAGGGAATTGGAGCGCAGTCCAAGTCGCCCGCATAGAGCGGATGGCCCCAAAGCTCGGGCCTATGCCATGCGACGCAGTTGAAGATTTCAACTAGCTGCATCATTGTAAGGGCATGGTTGGAAAGAAACTTTTTGTCAGCATTCCTGCTCACGGCTCGGACGAGCGAGTGCGCGTGTCTGCTATGTGGCAAATTAATAATACACAGTATAAAAATAATAAATGGCGTTCTAAGTATAAATTTGATAAGACAAGTAATTATGGTTTTGCTGCAAAAAACAGTTTCCATTCAGTGAAAGGCTCGTCCGCAAAAGAATTTATGAGTTATGAATCAAAGAAGAAGTTCTACATTTTCCAAATACATAAATCACCTGATGGATCGGTAATAATATATACGAGTAGCGCCGGTGATAAAAATCACAGTCCTGGGTATTTAAAGAGCTATGTTTCGAACTTATTGAGTAAAGAGTTAAATAAAAAATCTGCTCTCTCTGAATCGCCAACGCTTACTCAGTATGTAGATGC
>NZ_VRUX01000132.1:0-9310 GCF_008039885.1 Methylobacterium sp. WL103 | reverse complement strand
GTGCCGGCCCGCTCCGGACGGCCGAACCGGGTTTTTCCGGGCGCGCCGGAGCGGGGGCCGCGGCTCGCGCCCTTGCTGGCCGCAGCCTTGCCCTCGGCGGATTTCGGCGAGGGCGGCCGGCCGGAGCCCTTGCCGACGCTCTTGCCTGCGCCTTTGCCAAAGCCCGTCCCCGGACCCTTGCCCGAACCCTTGCCGCCGCGTGGTGGATTGCCTGTCATGCAAGCGCGTTAACACCCGCCCGCACCGGCGACAATTCGCGCCGCCCGCACGGCAGGCCGGCGTCGGGTCGTCCTGCCGTTCGGCACCGTCGGGGATCCGTCGGTCGGCAGCCCTCGGGGCCCGATGCCTTCGCCCTCACGCCGCCCGGCGGATCGCCTCCAGGGTAAGCCCGATGCCGACCGAGCCGAAGGTGTCGCCTTCCACCACGCGGGCGCCCGGCAGGCAGGCGGTGAGTCCCTGGCGGACATGCGGAAGGCCGGTGGAGCCGCCGGTGAGGAACAGCGAATCGATCCGGTCGGCGGTGAGGCCCGCCTGGGCGAGGCAGCGCCCGACCCGCTCGGAGATCCGCGTCGCCAGGGTGTCGGTGTGGGCGACGAGGGCGGTCCGGTCCACGGGGGCGGCGAGCCCGGGCTCGACCCAGTCGAGGTCGACGTCCGAGGCGCCGTCGTTCGAGGCGGCGATCTTGGCGCCCTCGACGGCGATGGCCAGCGAATGCCCGCGCTCCAGCTCGACCACCGTGCGCAGCCGCTCGACGAGGTCCGGCCGCGCGCCGTCGCGGATGATCTCGGCGATCTCGCGCAGGGTCTTGGGGTTGTAGAGCCGGTTGATGCTCGACCAGGTGGCGAGGTCGTGGAAGTAGGCGTTCGGCACCAGCAGCTCGGCCCGCTTCATCGGGCTGCCGAGGCCGAGCAGCGGCATCACCGTGCCGAGGCTGAGGAAGCGGTCGAAGTCGGTGCCGCCGATGCGCACGCCGTCGTTGGCGAGGATGTCGTCGGCTCGCTCCGCCTTGGCGTGACGCTCGGGCGAGAGGCGCACGATCGAGAAGTCGGAGGTGCCGCCGCCGATGTCGGCGATCAGCGCGATCTCCTCGCGCCGGACGCTCTGCTCGTGGTCGAGCGCCGCCGCGATCGGCTCGTACTGGAACGAGACGTGGCGGAAGCCGATGCTTTGCGCGATCTCGCGCAGGGTGTCCTCGGCCCGGCGGTCGCCCGCCGCGTCGCCGTCGACGAAGTGCACCGGACGCCCGTGCACCACGGTGTCGAAGGTCTCGCCGGCGGCGGCCTCGGCCCGCGCCTTCACCGCGCCGAGGTAGCGCCCGATCACGTCGCGGAAGCGCACGCGCTCGCGGCCCACCGGCGTCGTCTCGTCGATCAGCCCCGAGCCCAGCACCGACTTGAGGCTGCGCATCATCCGGCCCGGCGTTCCCTCGACGTAGGCCTCCGTCGCCGCCCGCCCGATCACCGCGGCGCGGTTCGGCTCGAAGAAGATCGCGCTCGGGATGGTGAGGTGGCGCCCCTCCAGGGGAACGAGGCGCGGACCCGCCGGGGCGCGGTGTCCGAGCGTCGTGTTCGACGTGCCGAAATCGAGGCCGCAGGCCGCCATCAAGTGTCGTCTTTCGCCGGTGTTCGTGGGGGCGGCTGCCCTACAGGCTGGCGGGCGCGGGGTCCAGCGCTTCAGAGCCAGCGCGGCCCTAGGAACAGCGCGAGCGCGACCACGAGCCAGGCGCAGAGCCCGCCGAGGAGCGCCAGGCGGTAGTCGAAGGATCCGCCGATCCACCACGCCACCGCGAGGAAGACCAGGTAAGCAGGAATCGTGCGAAAGCCCGCCAGGCAGGTCTCGCGGAAGGCGCCGGCCTCGCCCTTCGCGCCGACCGCCAGCAGGGCGATGATCGCGAAGGTCGGCGCCAACGGCAGGATGCCGGGCAGGACGTTGCCGCGACGCGACGCCAGCACGATCGCCATCGTCACGAGGCCGCCGGCCACGCCTTTGAGCAGGACGTCCACGGCGCCGCTCACCCCTCCCCGCGCCGTTCCCGGCGCAGCTCTTCCCAATGCGCGAGCCGGTCGCGGTAGCGGCTTTCCATACCGCGGTCGGTCGGCGCGTAGAGGTGCTGGCGGCCGAGCCGTTCCGGCCAGTAATCCTGGCCGGAGAACGCCTCCGGCTCGTCGTGGTCGTAGCGGTAGCCCTCGCCGTAGCCGAGCCGCTTCATGAGCTTGGTCGAGCCGTTGAGGATGGTGCGCGGCGGCGGCAGCGAGCCGTGCTCCTTCGCGATGCGGGTCGCCGCCTTGTAGGCCTCGTAGGCCGCGTTCGATTTCGGGGCGCAGGCGAGGTAGATCACCGCCTGCGCCAGCGCGAGTTCGCCCTCGGGGCTGCCGAGGAAGTCGAACGCGTCCTTGGCGGCCGTCGTGATCACCAGGGCCTGCGGGTCGGCGAGCCCGATATCCTCCACCGCCATCCGCACCAGGCGCCGGGCGATGAACAGGCGGTCCTCGCCGCCGTCGAGCATCCGGCACAGGTAGTACAGGGCCGCGTCCGGGTCCGAGCCGCGCACCGTCTTATGCAGCGCGCTGATCAGGTTGTAGTGGCCCTCCTGCGCCTTGTCGTAGATCGGCGCGCGGCGCTGGACGAGGGTCTGCAGCACCTCCGCGTCGAGGATCTCGTCGGGCTTGGCCGAGCGCCAGATCCCCTCGCACAGAGTCAATGCCGCGCGCCCGTCGCCGTCGGCCATGCGGATCAGGACGCCCCGGGCCTCCTCGGTGAGCGGCAGCGCCTGGCCGGTCAGGTCCTCGGCCCGGGCGATCAGCTTGGCGATCGCCGCGTCGTCCAGCGCCCGGAACAGCAGGACCCGGGCGCGCGACAGCAACGCCGCGTTCAGCTCGAAGGACGGGTTCTCCGTCGTCGCGCCGACCAGCGTCACCGTCCCGTCCTCCATCACGGGGAGGAAGGCGTCGAGCTGCGCCCGGTTGAAGCGGTGGATCTCGTCGACGAAGAGCAGCGTCCCCTGCCCCGTCGCCCGGCGCTTGCGTGCGGCCTCGAACACCTTGCGCAGGTCGGGCACGCCGGAGAAGATCGCCGAGATCTGCTCGAAATGCAGGTCGGTCTCGTGCGCGAGCAGGCGCGCCACGGTGGTCTTGCCGGTGCCCGGCGGTCCCCAGAACACCAGCGAGCCGAAGCTTTTCCCGCGCAACAGCCGCGTCAGCGCCCCGTCCGGGCCGGTGAGGTGGTCCTGGCCGACGACCTCGGCGAGCGTGCCCGGCCTGAGCCGGTCGGCGAGCGGACGGGGCGCCGAGGCGTCGAGGCCGGCGGTTGCGAAGAGGTCGGGCATGCCCGCATCAACACCCTGCGGCCCACGCTCGGCAAGAGGCGCCGCCCGGCAGAAGCCGACGGAGGCGCGCCGCCGGCCACCCGTCCGGGCGGAGCCCGTGCGACACCATCGCCGCAACCGTCTTCGTTTCGGAAAACACCCTGTTAACTCACGCGGACGAAGTGTTCGTCCGGACGCAGCGAAAGCAACGGTGACGCCGCGAGCGGCCGTGCCGCGTGAGAGTCCCTTAAGTCCACCCGTGGTCCTGTCGAGCCCGCTCACGGGGGACGACGCATGATCCGGAAACGCGGCAGCTGGGGAGAGGGAGAGCTCTACGAGGCCCTGTGCCTGCTGATGATCTGCGGCTGCCTGTGGATCATCGGCATCCAGTTCCAGGTCTTCTCCAGCCTCAACGCCTTCATCCACGCCAACGACCTCTCGAACGCGTTCATGCTGGTCGCCCTGATGGGCCTGGCCGTGTTCGCGGCGAGCCTGCGGAAATCCCTGCTCCTGCGGGTGGCGATGCGCGAGCGCGACATCACTGCCGCCGAGGCCGAGGCGGTGGCGCGCCACGACGTGCTGACCGGCCTCGCCAACCGCCGCCTGTTCCTGGAGACGCTGGAGCGCCGCCGGGCGGCCGCGAGCCTGGTCCCGACGCAGGCCGTGCTGCTGGTCGACCTCGACCGCTTCAAGCCGGTCAACGACATCTACGGGCATGCGGCCGGCAACGCCGTGCTGTGCGCGGTGGCCGAGCGCCTGTCCGCCCTGACCCCCGAGGGCGGCCTCGCGGCCCGCCTCGGCGGCGACGAGTTCGCGCTGCTCGTGCCGCTCGACGGCGGCAGCGACGGCCTGTCCCGCCTCGCCCAGGCGGTGATCGCCTCCATCGCCGCGCCGATCCAGTGGCAGGGCAACGAGCTGAAGGTCGGCGCGACCATCGGCATCGCCCTGATCTCGGCCGACCAGGCCGACGCCGACGTGGTGCTGCACGCCGCCGACCTCGCCATGTACCAGGGCAAGAAGGACGGCCGCGGCGTGTTCCGCGTGTTCAAGAGCGCGATGGACCTCGAGCTCAAGGCCCGCGCGCAGCTCGAAAGCGAGTTGCGCGAGGCGATCGCGAACGGCGAGATCGAGCCGTTCTACCAGCCCGTGGTGACGCTGCCGGAGAAGACGCTGGTCGGCGTCGAGGTGCTCGCGCGCTGGCGTCACCCGGTCCGCGGCCTGCTCGCCCCGGCGAGCTTCATCGGGATCGCCGAGGAGACCGGCCTGATCTCCGAGCTCAGCATGAAGCTCCTGCGCCAAGCCTGCCTCGACGCCCGCGATTGGCCGTCCCACTTCCAGCTCGCGGTGAACATCGCGCCGAAGCAGTTCCAGGACCGGTGGCTGTGCGAGCGCATCCTCGCGATCCTCACCGAGACCGGCTTCTCCCCGAGCCGCCTGGAGGTCGAGATCACCGAGACGGCCCTGGTCCAGGACCTGGAGGCGGCCCGCACGACCCTGACCTCGCTGCAGAACCTCGGCGTGCGCATCGCCCTCGACGACTTCGGCACGGGCTATTCCAGCCTCTACCACCTGCGCGAATTGAAGTTCGACAAGCTCAAGATCGACCGCACCTACGTCGACACGATCACCATGAGCGCGGAACGGGCCAAGCTCGTCGACGCGATCATCAAGCTCGGCGCCAGCCTCGGGCTCGTCACCACCGCCGAAGGGATCGAGACCGACGCCAGCGTCGACTGGCTGTCGGACCAGGGCTGCGACTACGGCCAGGGCTACCTGTTCGGCGCGCCGATGCCGAAGGAGGCGATCACCGCCCTGATCGGGGCGCCGGTCGAGGAGATCCAGGCCAAGGCCCTCGCGCTCCAGGCCGCCTGAGCGAAGCCCAAATCCGCCATCCCGAAGGGATCGACCGAATTTTGGTATGAAGGCCGGGCTTCGGCCCGGCCTGCCGATTCTCAGCCGCCGAACATCGAGGTCAGCACCTCGCCGTTGCGGTTGATCGCGACCTCCCAGGCGTTCTGGACCGTGCGGGTGGCGCGTTCGACGTCCTTCGTCGTGGAGACCGGCTGGCCGTTGATCGAGACCAGCATGTCGCCCTTCTGCAGGCCGGCACGGGCCGCGATGGAGTTCTCGTCCACGGCCTGCACCGCGACGCCATCGACGGGGAAGTCCACCAGCATCTCCTCGGCCACGGCGGGCGAGGTGTTGATCAGCGTGGCGCCGAGGAACGGCGAGCGGGTGCGGACCTTGAGCACGTCGCGCGGCCGCGTCTCGGGCGCCGGCACCAGCTTCACCGGCAGGGTGCTGCGGCTGGTGCCGCGCAGGATGCCGAACTTGGTCTGGCCGGTGATGCCCTTGAGCGCGAATCGGTAGCCGAAGGCTTCCGGGTCGTCGACGTTTTGGCCGTCGACGGTCAGGATCAGGTCGCCGCGCTTCAGCCCGGCCTCGTCGGCCGGGCTCTTGGCCTGCAGGCTCGCCACGAGGACGCCGGTCGGGTGGTCGAGGCCCATGCTCTCGGCGATGTCCGGCGTCACGCTCTGGACGCGCGCCCCGAGCCAGGGCCGCCGCACGGTGGTGGCGCCGTTCTTGGCGGTCTCGACCACGGCCTTCACCATGCTCGCCGGGATCGCGAAGCCGATGCCGTGGCTGCCGCCGGACTGCGAGTAGATCGCGGTGTTGATCCCGACCAGGTGCCCGCGCAGGTCGACGAGCGCGCCGCCGGAATTGCCTGGATTGATCGCGGCGTCGGTCTGGATGAAGAACTGGTAGTCCGACGAGCCGACCTGGGTGCGCGCCAGCGCGGAGACGATGCCCTGCGTCACCGTCTGGCCGACGCCGAACGGGTTGCCGATCGCCATCACGAAGTCGCCGACCTCGAGGCTTTCCGAATCACCGAACGGCATCGCGACGAGGCCGCCGGCCGGGTTGGTGATGCGGATCACCGCGAGGTCGGTGCGCGGATCGCGCAGCACGATCGTCGCCTCGAACTCGCGCCGGTCGGCCAGCGAGACGCGGACCTCGTTCATGTTGTCGATGACGTGGTTGTTGGTGATGATCAGGCCCGACCCGTCGACGATCACCCCCGAGCCGAGGGATTTCTGCGCCCGCTCGCCCGGGGAGCCGCCCTGCCCGCGCCCGCCTTCCGCGCCGAAGAACCGGCGCATGAACTCGTCCATGGCGCTGGTGCGGGCGTTGGGCCGCTTGTCGATGTGCGAGGCGTAGACGTTGACCACCGAGGGCGCCGCCCGCTTCACGACGGGGGCGAAGGAGAGCTGCACCTCGCCCTTGCTTGCGGGCGCCGCCTTGTCGGGCGTCGCGAGCCGGGCCGGCGGCGCGTCCGAGGTCTTGTCGGGCGTCTTGTCGGGCGTCCTGGCCATCTGCGCGGCGGCGGGGCCGCCGGCCAGCATCAGCGCGACGGCCAGGGCGGCGAGGGAAGACGGATGGGGCATGCAGGACTCCGGGCGCTCGAGGCCGTCGGGGCGCCGGGCCGTCCGCGCGGTGGGACGGCCCGGACCGACATGCGATCGCGGCCTGTCTATCGCGGTCGAATGCGGCGCGCGAGAGCCCGGTCCGCCGGCCCGCGCACCGCGGCTCAGCCCTTCAGAAAGGCCAGCAGGTCGGCGTTCAGCCGCTCGGCATGGCTGAACGGCACCGCGTGCGGCGCGCCCTCGTAGACCACGAGCGTGGCGCCGGGGATCGCGGCGGCGGCTACTTTGCCCGACACGTCGATCGGCACGGTCTGGTCGTCGTCGCCGTAAATCACCAGGGTCGGCACCCTGAAATGCGCCATGTCACCCCGGAAGTCGGTGGTGCCGAAGGCGGTCACGCAGGCCGTCGTCGCCTTGGGCGAGGCCAGCATCGCCAGGTTTCCGGCCCAGGTCATCGTCTCGGCCGAGACCGGGGAATGGAACACGCCGGCGCCGAAGAAGGTCTTGGCGAAGTTCGCGAGGAAGGCCGGGCGGTCCTTCCGGAGTCCGTCGACCATGCCCTGGAAGACGCCGCCGTCGACGCCGTCCGGGTTGTCGCCGGACTTGAGCATGTAGGGCGTCACCGCCGAGACCAGCACGGCTTTCGTGACCCGTGCGCCCGCGTGGCGGGACATGTAGCGCGCGATCTCGCCGCCGCCCATCGAGAAGCCGACGAGGGCGACGTCCTGGAGGTCGAGGCCGTCGAGCACCGCCTTCAGGTCGTCGGCGAAGGTGTCGTAGTCGTAGCCGGTCCAGGGCTGGTCGGACCGGCCGAAGCCGCGTCGGTCGTAGGCGACGACCCGGTAGCCGACCTCGGCCAGCGCCGGCATCTGGTGCTCCCACATGTCGGCGTCGAGGGGCCAACCGTGGATCAGCACCACCGGCCGGCCGGTGCCCCAATCCTTGACGTAGAGCCGGGTGCCGTCCCCGGTCCGGATGAAGGCCGTGTCGCGGATGGCCATGTCTCGCTCCTGCTCGGATATCCGTCGGCGGCTGCCGAACGATGCCGGGACGCCCGTCGCGGACGGGAAGCAACCGGCCGCGTCGAACGTTCCGAGGGAGCGGACCCCATGACGCCGAATGGCCGGAGGCGCGCTCGCGCCTCCGGCCATTCGATGCCGTGGAAGTCCGGGAGAGTCCTGCCGAAGCGGTGTGAGCCTCAGGCGTCCTTCTTCTTCCGGGCGGCGCGGGGCTTCTTGGCGGGGGCGTCGGCCTCGCTTTCGGCTGCCGCCTCCTCGGTGACCACCGGCTCGGGCGCGGCGGACTTCGCCACGTTCTTGCGGCGCTGCTGGCCGAGGCCCAGGGCGCGGGCGAGTTCGGAGCGCTGCTCCGAATAGCTTTGCGAGGTCATCGGATAGTCGGGCGCGAGGCCCCACTTGGCGCGATACTGCTCGGGCGACAGGCCGCGCAGGGTGAGATGCCGGCGCAGGGTCTTGTACTGCTTTCCGTCCTCGAAGCTGATCAGGTAATCCGGCGTCACCGAGCGGCGGATCTCCGGCGCGGTCGCCTTGGGTGGCCCGACCTCGGCGACCGGCCCGTTGGCGCCCGAAACGCCGACGATCGCCTCGTGCACATCGCTCAGGAGCTTCGGCAGTTCGACGCTCTGGACGTGATTGTTGCTGACATAGGCGGAGACGATATCTGCGGCCAACGTGATGAAACGGGCCCTGTCGACGTCTGGTTCGCTCATGTTGTTCGGTCCGTCATCGTGAGTTCGAATGATAGTGCCGACCGTAAGCTCAGTTTTGGTGGCGGGCAAGATTATTTCGTGGTTTTCGCCCGTTTTCCGAGGAAATCCACCGGGATCGGCGGTACTCCGGCGCTATCCTCTGATCAAGAGCCGCGGCGATGCGCACAAACGTTCGGGAATGTAGCCCCGATTGAACTAAATTGTGCGCAATTGTCCGTCTGTGCCCTATTGAGCGAACGTTGTTGGGATAAATTGCCGGTGTCGCGCGCGCATCGATTGTGCGTGTCCGAACGCCGAACGCCGTATCGATGAGGTAGCCCTGGGATGCATTTTGCCGCGTCCGCCCCCGACGCGGAGTTGCACGGTGCGACGATGTCCGGATCGAAAGACGGCGCGATCTTCACGCCGAACATCTCGCGAGCGCGCTGCGCGGTCTAAGTCCGACCAATCGACGGACGGCCCGGACCCAGGAGCGGCATCGGGCTCGGATCCACGTCGAAGCCATCCGGGGAGCGACCGGACGGGCTTAAAATTGGAGCGTGGTAGTCTGGAAAAGGCTTGCTGGGGCGAAGCCGGCGCGTCCGCGCGGCAGCGGCAGCTCGATCCTATTCGACCCGGTAGTGCCGCCCCGACGCGGTGCCGCCTCGGCCGGGCTCGCCCTCGGCGCCTGGGGACGACGGCGAGGGCTATGCGGCGGCGTTCGGCGGCGGCGCGGGTCCGGTCGGCGTCTACCGTGCGTAGGCGTAGACGGATGCGGCGGAGGCGACGGGTCCTGCGACGGTGGAGAAGACGCTGACGACCTTGGAGACTTCGGTGAAGGGGGCGTTGGAGACGTAGACGAGGTCGCGGTTG
>NZ_VRUX01001327.1:0-212 GCF_008039885.1 Methylobacterium sp. WL103 | reverse complement strand
TCGCGTCGTCTTCCTGAAGGCCGGCTGACCGAGGGGATGACCGTGCGCCGATCTGGATGTTTTGCGGTGACGAGATGCTTTTCTAGCCCGACGTCGTGCTGCGGCGGCCCGACGTCGTGCTGCGGCGTGCTGACAGGGAAAGGATCAATCCCAAATCGGCCTGTGCGGTCGACAAAGCGCCCTGCGTCCACACCAGAATGATCATCGTGCGG
>NZ_VRUX01001326.1:0-220 GCF_008039885.1 Methylobacterium sp. WL103 | reverse complement strand
TCGACGAGTTCACGCACGAATGCCTGGCGATCCGGGTCGCCCGTAAGCTGAAGGCAACCGACGTCATCGACGTGCTCTCGGATTTGTTCATCGTGCGTGGCGTACCTGGCCATATCCGTTCGGATAACGGCCCGGAGTTCGTTGCGAAGGCCCTCCAAGCTTGGATCACCGGCGTCGGAGCAAAGACGGCCTACATTACGCCAGGCTCACCGTGGGAGAA
>NZ_VRUX01001325.1:0-246 GCF_008039885.1 Methylobacterium sp. WL103 | reverse complement strand
CTCGGCTTCGAAAAGCCATCGCCGATTTGACGCTGGACAAGCTGATCTTGCAGGAGGCGTCCCGGGGAAGACGTCTCGAGCCCCGCGCGCCGACGCGCCTGTGTCGAGCACATCATGCGGACGATGAACATCTCCGAGCGCCGTGCCTGTCGGGCGCTCGGTCAGCATCGCTCGACACAGCGCAAGGTGCCGCGGGGCCGCGATGATGAAGAGGCGCTGACAGCCGATCTCGTGGCGTTGGCCGAG
>NZ_VRUX01001324.1:0-247 GCF_008039885.1 Methylobacterium sp. WL103 | reverse complement strand
ACCGCTGCCGCCGCCTCGCCAAGGACTGGGAATGCCAAAGCCGAAAGGCCCTCGCTTTCCTCCACTGGGCCTCCGTCCGCCTCATGATCCGTAAGCTCTGCCAAACCGCACAATGATCCCGGACAGATGGGGTGATTGGGGTCACGCCGCGGTTCCGCTGAAGGCGGCTGCTCCTATCGAGATGTGAGATCGTGGTCGATGTCGGATCGCCACAGCATCAGGAAGGAGCAGCCATGACGTACTTTGC
>NZ_VRUX01001323.1:0-253 GCF_008039885.1 Methylobacterium sp. WL103 | reverse complement strand
GGATGTGCTCGACACAGGCGCGTCGGCGCGCGGGGCTCAGAAGTTTCCCCGGGACGCCTCCTGCAGGATCAGCTTGTCGAGGGTGAGATCGGCGATTGCCTTTCGAAGCCGAGCATTCTCGGTCTCAGTGTCTGTCCGGCGACATATTGAGTGATGTGAGGGGTTTGTGATTCAAGGCTGCCTGTGTGGAGGCTGCCGATGTGGACGACTGAGAACCGGACCCGCTACGATCGAAGCGAGCTTCGTTATCCGA
>NZ_VRUX01001322.1:0-254 GCF_008039885.1 Methylobacterium sp. WL103 | reverse complement strand
GTGAGCCTGGCGTAATGTAGGCCGTCTTTGCTCCGACGCCGGTGATCCAAGCTTGGAGGGCCTTCGCAACGAACTCCGGGCCGTTATCCGAACGGATATGGCCAGGTACGCCACGCAGGATGAACAGATCCGAGAGCACGTCGATGACGTCGGTTGCCTTCAGCTTACGGGCGACCCGGATCGCCAGGCATTCGTGCGTGAACTCGTCGACCACGTTGAGCATCCGGATCTTGCGCCCGTCATGCGTGCGCGCC
>NZ_VRUX01001321.1:0-255 GCF_008039885.1 Methylobacterium sp. WL103 | reverse complement strand
AGGCGCGCACGCATGACGGGCGCAAGATCCGGATGCTCAACGTGGTCGACGAGTTCACGCACGAATGCCTGGCGATCCGGGTCGCCCGTAAGCTGAAGGCAACCGACGTCATCGACGTGCTCTCGGACCTGTTCATCCTGCGTGGCGTACCTGGCCATATCCGTTCGGATAACGGCCCGGAGTTCGTTGCGAAGGCCCTCCAAGCTTGGATCACCGGCGTCGGAGCAAAGACGGCCTACATTACGCCAGGCTCAC
>NZ_VRUX01001320.1:0-258 GCF_008039885.1 Methylobacterium sp. WL103 | reverse complement strand
CTCGGCCAACGCCACGAGATCGGCTGTCAGCGCCTCTTCATCATCGCGGCCCCGCGGCACCTTGCGCTGTGTCGAGCGATGCTGACCGAGCGCCCGACAGGCACGGCGCTCGGAGATGTTCATCGTCAGCTGGATGTGCTCGACACAGGCGCGTCGGCGCGCGGGGCTCAGAAGTTTCCCCGGGACGCCTCCTGCAGGATCAGCTTGTCGAGGGTGAGATCGGCGATTGCCTTTCGAAGCCGAGCATTCTCGGTCTCA
>NZ_VRUX01000131.1:0-9323 GCF_008039885.1 Methylobacterium sp. WL103 | reverse complement strand
GCCCGATGCGGCAGGCAGCCGGCGATCGGCGCGCCGGTGCGCGCCTGAAGCAGGCGTGCGCCCGGCGAGTGGTCGCGATGGGTATGGGTAACGACGATCGCGGAGACCGTCTCGGACCCGAGGTCGGCCAGCAGCGCATCGACGTGGCCGGCATCCTCAGGCCCCGGATCGATCACCGCGACCTGCCCGTGCCCGACGACGTAGGTGCAGGTGCCGCTCGCCGTGAACGGACCGCCATTGGGCGCAACGCGACGGCGGACCAGAGGGCTCAGCGTCTCAAGGCGGGCATTCGCGGGCATCGCCGTCTCGAAGTCCGGCGCGTCACCGCCCGCATTCGTCTCCGCCATCGTAGGCCCCTGTCGCTCCCGAACGACCCGGGGCTACGCGATCGCGGCATCGTGGACAATCGAGCGCGGGACGGTACGCGATCGCGGCGCGCCGTCACCGGAACGGGGAGGGCGTGACCACGCGGATCTCGTCCTGGCCGCCGACGGCGCGGGCCGGGATGCGGAAGCCATCGCCGACGGAGGCGACCTGCACGAGGCTCGCCCGCTCGGCGGTGCGCAGCGTCCTGCGAAAGGCGCGCGCTTCGGCGTCACGCCGGATCGCGCCGACCTTGGCCTCGATCCGCCGGCTCTGGCCGCGCGTAATCGCGGCTTGCCGAAAGTCGACGAGGGCGACCGAGCCCGAACGGCTGCGCGTCACCACGTCGGCGCTGTCATGGGTGGCGACGACGTCGCCCTTGCGCAGCGTCAAGTCGTTGGCGACCGGCAGCGGGGTAGTGCCGGGCGCGGCCTGGCAGGAGCAGTTCTCCACGCGGCGCTGGCGGTAGATGTTGGCGAGCGCCGAGGCACGGTACGGCAGGCCCTGCGGGCTGATCGCGCGGTCGAGTTCGGTTTCGCGGGCGCCGAGGGTGTAGACGTTCGTCGGCGCACCCGGACAGGCGGCGGCGCAGGCCGCCTCGTGGACCGGCATGTCCGCTCGCGCTCCGAGGGTGCCGAGGGGAAAGAGGTAGCCGTCGCACATCCGCACGCAGACCGTGCGCCGCCCGGTGGAGGCGACGGCCACGGCGACCGGTGCCGCACGTTCCGAGCGAGCCCGTGCCCGCGCCCGGCGCGACCGGCCGAGCGCAAGGTCGGCCACGGGGCGCGGCGTGTGGAAGAGCGGACGCGGAACGCCGAGGCGGCGGCCGTCGGGCAGGTTGGCGTAGCGTCCGGGCCGGTGCACCTGAGGCGCGGGCTGCGGCCGTGCCGGCGCGAACAGCTCTTGGAAGAAGTCGAACAAGCCGCCGCGCTCGGACGCCTGCACGAGGCTCGAGCCGATCGTGACGCTGCCGAGCCCGAGGATCAGACCCGCAACCGCAGTGCCGATCATCTGCCGCCGCGTTCCTCCGGAGCCGTAAAACGCACTCCACCGCGCCAAGAACGCCATGCTTCGTCAGATCCCAACCAGTCCGGCACGCCGGCCCGGCGAGGGCGGGGCGGTCGGCGCCGACTTAAAGACCGGTTAAGCCGAGCGGCAAGTGCGTAAGACAACCGAGTTGATCACAACATCGCTGCGATCAGGAGCAGGAATAGGCCGGTCGAACCAGCGATCGGCGTTAAGGTTACAGCCGTTTCGACTTGCTGGACCCAGCTCGTCGTCCTCGACCCTTGCGCGATCAGCGCGGTGGATGGCACGGCTCTCGAACTTTCTCCGTCACGGAAAACCGGTGGACAGCGCATGAAAAAGCCGCCCCGGAGGGCGGCTCGCAGAAAGACGCAGGATGAGCTCGGGTGCGATCAGGGCCGGCGTACCGGTCCGTTGCTCCGAACGCGCACCGGAACGAGGCGCGCCTCCGGCTGCGGGACCAAGGCGCCCAACACTTCCTCGACGCCGCGTGCGGCGGCTCCGGCGGCGGAGCTGACGATATCCGTGAGGCGCTGGACGAGGGCGGAGGCGTTTCTCATCGCTGTTCTCTGGTTTCGGACCTGGGATGAGGAACGCCGGGCCGGATCGATCCGTTCCGGCTGCGGCCCCGTGCCCACTCCGACAATATGGCGTGACATACGCGCTGGCGCGAGGGGTCGATCGAGGAATTCGGCGAATCACCGGCACCTGGGCCGCAACTCTCATTTTTCGTGTGTGCAGGCATTCGAAGTCGCGGAACCGAAACAACGACTTGACGTTTGGGATGTCAGAAGGTCGCGGCCAAGCCCGCGTCCATGTTTTCAAGGACAACGCAGATGCTCGGTTGGGCCGTTACGTTCCTCGTCGTGGCCCTCGTGGCCGCTCTGCTCGGTTTCGGCGGCATCGCCGGAACGGCGATGGAAGCCGCGAAGCTGGTGTTCTTCGTCGCGATCGTCCTGTTCGCCATCTCCGCCGTGATCGGCTTGATGCGCGGCCGTTCGCCAACGCTCTGACACGCGCTGGGTGACGAAGACTGATACAAGATCCCACAGGCGCTCAACGCGCCGCGGGGTCTTCTAGGAGGGAGCCGGAGCGCCTCAGGGTGACTTCGGCTCCTTCGCGTCGAGGCGTTCGATGAGGTCGCGGAAGCGATTCGGGACGGGTTGCTGGACGAGGCCGTCGTAGAGGGAACGCAGCGTGCTTCCGATACGAGCCTGGGCATGATCGCTGAGGCGGGACGATCCGCGGTGCCGACCCGCAGAGTCGGGAACGATCGTCCGAGAGACCCCGCCGCCGTCGGCGATGCCATCGCCTGCACGGCCGATCGGCCTCTCCGCTTTCGCAGCGTCGGTCATCATCGCGCCCCCTGGTGCCGTTCACGGCATCTCGTCACGGGCCATGCCCGCATTGTCTTGAAGCACGACATACGCCATGGCTGCACCAGCAACGCCGACGGGCGGAGGCGGTTCCGCACCCGCCCGGAACGGAGTCGGATGCCCCGCGTTGGGGCGGCAGGTTGAATAGCAGGCCGACAAGGCACAGGGGATCGTATGTCGACATCGCAACTCGTGGTGCAGCACCTGCCCTACCTGCGGCGCTATGCGCGCGCGCTGACGGGCAGCCAGGTGGCGGGCGACGCCTACGTCGCCGCGACCTTGGAGACGCTGGTCAACGAGCCGGATACGCTCGGCCGCAGCACGAACGTGAAGGCCGACCTGTTCCGCGTGTTCACGCGTATCTGGAACTCCCTGTCGGTCAACGGCCGCAGCGAGCAGGTGCAGCACGATCTCCCCGCCGAGGTCCGGCTCGGTCAAATCACGCCGCTGCCGCGCCAGGCCTTCCTGCTCTCCTGCCTCGAGGGATTCTCGGAGGAGGACGCGGCGATCATCCTCGACGTCGATGTCAGCCAAGTCCGCGACCTCGTCGATGAGGCGGGCCGCGAGCTCGCCGCCGACATGGCGACCGACATCCTCATCATCGAGGACGAGCCGCTGATCGCCATGGACCTCGAGGCGTTGGTCGAAGGGCTGGGTCACAACGTCATCGGCGTCGCCCGCACCCGCACCGAGGCGGTCAAGATCGCCTCCGACAGCAAGCGCCCCGGCCTGATCCTCGCCGACATCCAACTCGCCGACGGCTCGTCCGGCCTCGACGCGGTGAACGACCTGCTGAAGACCTTCGAGGTTCCGGTGATCTTCATCACCGCCTACCCCGAGCGCTTCCTCACCGGCGAGCGGCCCGAGCCGGCCTTCCTCATCGCCAAGCCGTTCCAGCCCGCCAACGTCTCGGCCGTCATCAGCCAGGCGCTGTTCTTCCAGCAGACGGCGCGTCGGCGGGAAGCCAAGTCCGCCTGAGATCCGGGCGGCGCCCTGGCCGCCTGCGCTTCGGTCCCCGTAACGACGAAACCCCGGCTCGCGCCGGGGTTTTTTGTTGCCCGAACGCCTGGATGGTGACCGGGCACAAAAAAACGGGCCGGAGAGATCTCCGACCCGTCGATAAGGTTCCGGCCGATGCACAAGGGGAATGCGGGGAGGACCAGGTGGCCGGGTGCATCATCAACGAGCGCCACCCCGGTGAGTTCCGATACGCTGCACTTTTTCGACGTGTGTGGCGTTGACGCCACGACGGCCGCCTGTGGACAAGATGCGCGAACCGCTGCAGCGATTCGAAAAATCCGACCTCAATACTCATTCCGGCGAAAGCGCGGCAGTGACGGAACCGGATCACGGAAGACGCGTTTTCGAATCATCTTGTCAAGCTCCCACTCGGAGATCACGACGATGCTTCGGTCAGGCTTCCTTCTCGGCGTGAGCGCACCGGCCGCCATCCTGACGTTGCTCGTCCATCCGATGGTGCAGGCCGGCGCCGACCAGTGGGTTCCGACGACGCCTATCGTGGCTCCGGCCTCGTTCGAGGTGCGTCCATTGCCCGGCATGCGCCCCGTGTCGCTTGCGATCAGGCCGAGCCGCGTGGCGAGCCTTCAGGCCGAGCCGAACCGTGCCGTGCCGGCCGCAATGGAGACGGCACTGGAGATCGGGACGAAGCCGCCGCTGAAGCCGCGTATGCGGATGCGCGAGGGTTGCGAAGCGGCCCTGAGTTCCCTCGTCGGCCCCGAGGCCCGCCGCATGATCCCGGGCCGCTGCATTTCCTAATCGATACGTCGTACTAGTACGTTTCACTGAGACCGACAACGCAAAGGCCTGCCCCAACGCCTGGGGCGGGCCTTTGCGTTTTCCGCCACCGAAACCGAGCACAAAAAAAGGCGCCTGCCCTCGGAGGGCAGGCGCCGCCTATCGCCGACGCCGATCGATTATTCGGCGCCGTCGCGTCCGGTGCCGGTCGCTTGGCCGCCCTTTCGACCGGCAGACGAGGCCAGCTCGCGATCCTGCGAGAAGGACCGCTTCTCGGCCGGCACACTGCGGCCACCCTTGCTGGCGATCTCGCGCTGGCGCTCGAGATCCATCGACGCAAAACCTCGCTTGGAGGTCGAATTACCGGATGCCATCAGCTCCTCCTCAGGCTTCTTTTTACCCTTTCACAACCTTCGCCAGTATCCGAAGGTTCCTCTCACGCTTCTGCGACAAGCTTAGCCGCAACCACGCCGGTGCGATGGCGTTGGAACACAGAAGGCGCGGGGCGCGAGCATTCTCCGCCCGCTTCGAACGAGGTGTTTTCGAGCATGACGAATCGCGAGATGGTGTCCGCCGCGGCCCGGGCTTCGGCGGAGGCCGAGCCGAAGCCGAACACGACGGCGCTTCCGCCCATGCCCGCGGACGAGGGCAGCGCGACGCCGACGACCCACGAGGAGCCGATCGACTCGCCGCAGCCGAACGCCAGCGTGAAGCGCGATCCTCCGAGTGACGAGAAGCCCGGCCTGTCCACCAAGCGCTGAGTACCCTCAGGCCTGCCGCGGAAGACGGGCGAGGAACACGATGCCGCCCGCCATCGCGAGGATCGTCGCGGCTGCAGCGATGCTGAGGATGCGACGGATCATAGGCGTGTAGATGCCGGTGGCGGCGTCGTAGCCGTAGCAGAGCAGGACGAGCCGGTCGGCGAGGCTGCCCGTGCGACCCTCGCCGGCTTCGACGAGAGCGAGCCGCAAATCGCCGCCGTTCAACGCCAGGGGCGAAAGGACGCGGGCGACGCGGCCGTCCCCGGTCAGCAGGATCGCGGCGGCGGGGTGGGCGAAGCTGTCGGTACCTGCGTCGTAGACGAAGTCGTAGCCAAGCGCCCGGGTCAGCCTGTCCACCGCCCCGGCGTCGCCGACCAGGGCGGCCGCCTTCGCCGCGAGTGCCGGGTCGCCAAGTTCGGTGCCGAGCATGTGCCGGGCGGCGGCCGCGTCGTCCCGCGGGTCTATGCCGACGAGGATCAGGCTGTAGTCGCGGCGGGCGACGAGCCTCGTCGCGGCCAGCGCCGCCCCGGACATCGCCAGCATCGGATCGCAGACGTTGCCGCAGGTGTAATCCACCGGCAGCATCAGCGTCGGCCGACCGCCCAAAGCCGCACCCAGGGTGGTCGGCCGGTCGCCCGACGCGTCGGTGAACGCGAGGTCGAGGGGGACTCGGGCACTCGAGGGTGGCGCGACCGCGACGCGGGCGAGTTCGATCCGGTTCAGGCGGGCGGCCGCCGGCGCGACGGCGAGCGGCAGGCCGAGCACGAGCAGCGCGAGCAGGGACGCAGCAAGGCGAAGACGGCGGGCGCGGCTCATGGCACCTCCTGTGGGCCTCCGCATGCCCGATCCCATGCGGCGCGGCATCCGGGGCAAGCCGTCGCAGCATGCCCCGGCAACGTGAGGGCTGGACAAGATCGCCGCAAGCCGCATGGATACGCGGCCGGCCCCATCACGAGATCCGGCGCGGTCCGGAGTCCCACCCATGACCCTCGATACGGAGGTTACCTCCCTTCGGCAGGTGCCGCTGTTCCGCGAGGTCGAGCCGTCGCGGCTGAAGCTCCTCGCCTTCACCAGCGAGCGGGTGCACTTCGAGCCCGGCCAACAGTTCTTCACCCGCGGCGACGTGGCGGACGCCGCCTACCTGATCCTGGAGGGCAGCGCCGCCGTGACCATCGACGGCGCCGCCGGGCCGGTGCGGCTCGCCCTACTCGGCGCAAACGCGCTGGTCGGAGAAATGGGCATCCTGGCCGACCAGCCGCGCTCGGCCACCGTCACCGCCGAGACGGCGGCGACGGCCCTGCGCATCGACCGCGGCGTGTTCCTCGAGCTGTTGGCGCAGTTTCCTCAGATCAGCATCGCGCTGATGCGCGAACTCGCACTGCGCCTAGAGCAAACGAACCAGGCGCTGGCGCAGAGCCGCGGCTGAAGCCGCGGGCGGATTATGGCGTCGGGTAGGTGATGAACTCCATCAGCGACCCGTCGGGATCGCGGAAGTAGACGCTGGTCCCGGGCCCGGCCGCGCCATGGCGTTCGACCGGACCGCGCTCGACGGGGACGCCGCAGGCGGCCAGGTGCGCCATCGCCTCCTCGATCGTGCCGGACCAGCGGAAGCACAGGTCGCTGCCGCCCGGCATCACAGGCTTCTCCGCCAGGGGCTCCGGCGACAGGCCCGGGCCGTGGCAGTTCAACTGGACCCCGCCGAGCCGGTAGGCGAAGCCCGCCCCGACCGGGACAACCTCGGCCCCGACGACGTCGCCGTAGAAGACGTTCGCTCGCGTCCAGTCGCTGACGTGGATCACGCAATGGTCGAGATGGATCGCCGGGCGCAGGGGCGTCTCGGGCAGCGCGCCTTGCATCTCGGGAAGGGTGAGCGTGTCGGCCATGATGCGCCTCGTGTCGAAACCGATCCGGGAAAGTTAGGGCGCAAGCCACGGCCGAACGAGGCGAAATCCGGGCAATCGTACCGGGCGCTTCGTCCGACCTGAGACGCAAAAGTCACATCGTGGGGGAACGCGAGGCGGTAGGCATGATCCGAACGCTCCCTCGCCTCGTGAGGCCCCATGCCAATCCGCCGGATCCTGCTCGCCGCGGTCCTGATCGCGCCGCTCGCCGCCTGCAACCAGCGCGGACCGGTGAACGTCGCCGCCAACGACGAGGAGGCGGCGTGGTACATCGGCACGAAGCCCGACAAGCCGTTCGACGTGCCGCTGGTCGACACCAACCGCCTCGATCCGAAGTACCGCCGGCAGGTCGTGAGCTACAACGGCCCCGAGCGGCCCGGCACCATCGTCGTCGACATCGACAAGCGCCAGCTCGCCCTCGTCCAGGCCGACGGCACGGCGATGCAGTACGGCGTCGGCGTGGGCAAGCTCGGCTTCTCCTGGAAGGGCGAGGCTCGCGTCGGCCGCAAGGGCGTCTGGCCCGACTGGAGCCCGACCACGACCATGGTCGCCCTGCACCCGGAGATCGACCGCCAGCGCAAGGGCGGCGTCGACAACCCGCTCGGCGCCCGCGCGCTCTACCTCTACCAGGGTAACCGCGACATCCTGTTCCGCATCCACGGCACCAACGAGCCCTGGAGCATCGGCGAGCAGATGTCGTCCGGCTGCGTCCGCATGCTCAACGAGGACATCGTCGACCTCTACGAGCGCGTCCCCGTCGGAACGCAGGTGCTGATCAAACGCAACGGCAAGTATCGGGTCTGAGCACGCACCGGATCTGAACGCTGCGGCTCGACCGGAGCGGGGCACCGGCATAGCGTGCGCCCGAAACGTCCACCCTTCGGAGACGGCGATGCCGACCACGACCGACGCGATCGTCCTTCACCACGCGCCGAACACCCGCTCGACGGGCGTGCGGGTGCTGCTGGAGGAGCTCGGCGCGCCGCACGATCTGCACGTCATCAACCTGAAGGCGGGCGAGCAGCAGGGCAGCGCGCATCTCGCCGTCAACCCGATGGGCAAGGTTCCAGCGATCCGCCACGGCGCCGCGACGGTGGCGGAGCAGGCAGCCTGCTACCTCTACCTCGCCGACCTGTTTCCCGAGGCCGGCCTCGCGCCCGCCCTGACCGATCCGGCTCGCGGCGCGTACCTGCGGTGGATGGTCTTCTACGGCTCGTGCTTCGAGCCCGCCGTGATCGACCGGGCGATGGAGCGCGACCCGCCGCCTCGGATGATGTCGGCCTACGGCGACTACGACACGGTGCTGTCCCAGGTCATCGCCATGCTGACCCCCGGCCCCTGGATCCTCGGCGAGCGCTTCTCCGCAGCGGACGTGCTGTGGGGTTCGGCGCTCGGCTGGACCACCGCGTTCAAGCTCGTGCCTGAGGAGCCGGCGATCATGGCCTACCTCGCGCGCTACCGGGCGCGGCCGGCCTACCAAGCGATCTCGGCCGACGACGCCCGCCTCGCGGCCGCGCAGCAGGAGAGCGCGCCGGGCTAGGCGGCAGGGCAGGGCGGCAGGGGCGGCGCGACCGTCCCTATCGCTGCAGCAGCTCCGTGAACCGCGCGACCAAGCGCCGGCCGACCTCGTCCTTGTCGAGCGTCGGCCAGGTCTCGACCGATCCGTCGCGGGCGATCAGGTGCACGGTGTTGGTCCCGCCGCCCATCACCCCGCCGGCCGCGGAGACGTCGTTGGCGACGATCAGGTCGCAGCCCTTCCGGGCGATCTTCGCCTGCGCATGGGCGATCACCGTGTCGGTCTCTGCGGCGAAGCCCACGACGAGGTTGGGGCGGTCCGTCGTCCGCGCGGCGATGGTGGCGAGGATGTCGGGGTTCTCGACCAGCGCCAGCGGGGCGGGCCCCGAGCCGTCCTTCTTGATCTTGGAGCCGGTCTCAGTGGCGGGCCGCCAGTCCGCGACCGCGGCCGTGAACACCGCGATGCTGACGGGCAGGGCCGCCTCGACCGCGGCGAGCATCTCGCGGGCGGTCTCGACGCGCACCACGGTGACGCCCGCCGGGTCGGGGATCGCCACTGGCCCGGAGACCAGCGTCACCATAGCGCCGGCCGCCGCGGCCGCCGCGGCGATGGCGTGGCCCTGGCG
>NZ_VRUX01001319.1:0-287 GCF_008039885.1 Methylobacterium sp. WL103 | reverse complement strand
GTGTAGCCGGCCCGCGCGCCCACGGCCGCCGTGCGCACGGCGGCGGCGAAGGCAGGAACGTCGCCGATCACGTGGTCCGCGGCCATGATCAGCACCACCGTCTCCGGGGCGACGTTGGCCGCGTGCAACGCCGCCACCGCGACGGCGGCGGCCGAGTCCCGTCCCTCCGGCTCCAGGATGATGTCGCCGGCGATGCCCGCCTGCGCCAACTGCTCGGCCACGATGAAGCGCGACTCGGCCGAGGCGATCACCGCCGGCCGGGCGAAGGTCGCGAGGTCGCTCACCCG
>NZ_VRUX01001318.1:0-288 GCF_008039885.1 Methylobacterium sp. WL103 | reverse complement strand
GCGGCGGGTGAAGCTCGCGTCCGGGCTCGTCCCGATGGACATCACGGGATTGCTGTAGAGCGCGAAGCCGGCGTGCCTAAGATATCGGGTGGTCTCGCGGGTCATCTGGAAGCTCGATCCCTTGCCGCTCAGGCCCGGGACGAGCTTGAAGCTCGCCTCCTGGCGATCGGTCGCGTTGGTCGCCGGCGCCGACGCCATCAACTCGCCGAACACGCGCCGGACGTAGGTGCCGGGCTTGCTCGCGGATTCGAGGCTGATCGCCGCCGTCGGCGTCACGCCCGTAGCCGT
>NZ_VRUX01001317.1:0-420 GCF_008039885.1 Methylobacterium sp. WL103 | reverse complement strand
GCGCAGATACCGCCCGAGCCCGTCGGAGGCGGGTGCGGCGAGCGTCACCGGGCCGGTGAAGCGCGGGCTCGGATCGGTGTCGATTTCGCCGCTCGCCGTCACGGTCGCCGCGCCCGGCGCCACGGCCGAGAAGCGCCGCAGCAGCAGGCCGCCGGCGCGCTCGATGGTGCCGGCCGCCTTGAGGTCGCTCCATTCCTCGAAGCCGAGCACGGCCGTCTCGACCGACAGGTCGAGGTCGAGCATCACCGGCAGGCCGGACGTCGCCTTGCCCGCCTTGCTACCCAGCTTGGGCAGGCCGCGCGCGAGGAAGGCCTGCCCGCCCGGCGAGAGCAGGAAGGCGTCGAGGTCGAGGCGAGGCGGCCTCGTGAAGTTCGGGCCGGTTCCGGTCGAAGCGGCCCTCGGCCTGATCGCGGCCCACAC
>NZ_VRUX01001316.1:0-420 GCF_008039885.1 Methylobacterium sp. WL103 | reverse complement strand
AAGCACGGCTTCGGCCCCGCCGGCCGTCCGGTCGCCGCGCGGAGCTGAGCACCCCACGGCCGGATGCGTCGCCTGCGTTCGAGCCGTCGGCGTGGCGAAATCGCCGTCGCCGCGTGCGACGACTGCGAGCCCGCCCGGTTGACGTTGGCGGGCTTGCTCGTGCCCTTCGTAAGGATCGTTCCGGCCGCCGCGACGGTTTGCGCCTGCGCAACCGTCGTCCATCTCGACAACCGATGCCGCGCCGGCCGACCGGTGGCGGCTGGAGACTTCCGTGCCGCACAGACAGCCGCTTCGCCTCTGGATCGTCCGCCATGGCGAGAGCGCCGGCAACGTCGCCCGCGATGCGGCCCAGGCCGCCGGCGCGACGCGGATCGACATCGCCGAGCGCGACGTCGACGTGCCGTTGAGCGAACGCGGCCA
>NZ_VRUX01001315.1:0-423 GCF_008039885.1 Methylobacterium sp. WL103 | reverse complement strand
CCCCTGGACGGCGTCCACCCGGTGGCCGACGGCTTCCACGTCGTCCCCGCCGGCACCGCCGCCGCGATCCGCGAGGCCGGCCTCGACGACGCCCGCGTCGAGGCCTTCCTCGGGCTCGTCGACCAGCGCTACCACCTCGCGATCCTCGATTGCGCGCCGATCGGGCAGATCGGCGACACCGCGGCGCTCGGCCCCCTCGTCGACGGCTTCGTCGTGGTCGTCGGGGCCGAGCGGACCCGGCGGGTCGTGGCAGAGCAGGCGATGCGCGACCTCGAGGCCGCCGGCGGCACCGCCCTCGGCGTCGTCCTCAACCGGACCCGGCGGCCGATCCCCGACTGGCTCTACCGGCGGCTCGGATGAGGCTCGCGCTCCGCACCCTTCCGCCGCTGGCGATCGGCGCCGGCGCCGCAGCCGCCGCCGTGG
>NZ_VRUX01001314.1:0-424 GCF_008039885.1 Methylobacterium sp. WL103 | reverse complement strand
TTCGCATTCCTCGTTCGGCCCGTCACCCCGTCAGCCGAGCAGCGCCGCCTCGGCGCCTGCCGGCAGGGCGAGGTCGGCGGCGTGGGCGTGCGCGCTCTCGATGTTGCCGAAGAACTGGCGGGCGCTCTCGGCCCATGTCCGCCGCAGCGCCTCGGCGCGGCATTGGGCGCGCGGGATCTCCAACGCGGCCAAGCACGCCGTCCGCAGGTCGGCGTCGAGCACGCCGGCGCCGGTCCCGGCGACGACGTCGAGGGGGCCGGTCACCGGGTAGGCCGCCACCGGCAGGCCGCAGGCCATCGCTTCGAGCAGCACGATGCCGAAGGTGTCGGTGAGGCTCGGGAACACGAACACGTCGGCGGCGGCGTAGAGGGCGGAGAGTTCCGCGCCGGTGCGGGTGCCGAGGAAGCGCGCCTGCGGGTTGGCG
>NZ_VRUX01001313.1:0-425 GCF_008039885.1 Methylobacterium sp. WL103 | reverse complement strand
GCGCCGCGGTGAGGTTCGGGTGCAGCGGGCAGGCGCGGCGCAGCATCACCACGAGCAGCACCGAGAGCGGCAGCGACACGCCGACGAGGAAGGCGAAGCAGCCCTCCATCGCGTGGCCGTCGGCCGGGGTGGTGCCGGGGGCGAGCCAGCCGCGCAAGCATCCGAGCCCGCTCGCGCCGACCCAGAACGCGGCCGGCACCAGCGGCAGCAGCCCCCAGCGCAGGGAGCGGCCGGGCACGCTGGTCATGAAGGCGGCGAGCGCGGCGGTGATCGCGGTGAGCCCGGCGCAGAGCGCCGCGATGCGCAGGTCCGGCGTGGCGAGGCGCATGCGCAGGCCGTCCATGTCGGCCATCGGCATCAGGATCGCGGCGACCGCCAGCACAGCCGCGAGCCAGGCCGCCGCGCGCCAGGCCGGCGGGCTGAGC
>NZ_VRUX01001312.1:0-425 GCF_008039885.1 Methylobacterium sp. WL103 | reverse complement strand
ACCGCGCGACGGCCGGGGGACGCGCCGCCGACCGGGCTGCGCGCGCCTACCTCGGCGCCAACCGGTCGAGCGTCTTCCCGGTGCCGCCGCGGGCGGCGATCTTCGCCGACGACTACACGGCGGCCAAGGCCCTGTCGCGGGCCAACAGCGCGCCACCCTTCGCGCCCTCGATCCAATGCTTCAACATCTTCCGCTACATCCGCGCGGTGGACGACCTGCTCCACTCGCGGTCCGCGCTGACGGCGCGCCTGCACGAGGTGCATCCCGAGATCGCCTTCCGCCGCCTCAACGGCGACCGGCCGCTCGGTGCGGGCAAGAAGGGGCCGCAGCGCCAAGCCGGACTGGACCTCCGCCGGGCGCTCCTCGTCGCCGCCGGTTTGCCGGAGACGCTGGTCCACGGCGCGCGGCCGCGCGGGGTCGGGGCG
>NZ_VRUX01001311.1:0-425 GCF_008039885.1 Methylobacterium sp. WL103 | reverse complement strand
CGCCGACGGCGCGGGCCGCGGTGTGGACGCGGGCGATGTTGAGGCCGCGCTGCACCGAGGCGAAGCCGCCGGAATCCGCATCCGACCCGCCGTCGCCGTAGAGCCCCGTGAGCCGGTCGTTCTCGGGCACGCGCACGCCGTCGAGTTCGAGCTGGAACGTCAGGAAGCCGTGATAGCCGATCTTGTCGATGACCTGGCCGGTCATGCCCTCGGGGAATTCCCCCGGCGGCTTGACCACGAGGAACGGCTCCAGCCCCGCAGAGCGCGATTCGCCGGGCTCGGGATCGCGGGTCCGGGCCAGCACCTCGATGAAGTCGGCCGCGCGCGCGAAGCCCGCCCAGCGCTTGGTGCCGGTCAGGACCCAGTGGTCGCCTTCGCGCACCGCTCGCGTCTGCACGCCGGCGAGGTCCGAGCCGGCGGCCGGC
>NZ_VRUX01001310.1:0-427 GCF_008039885.1 Methylobacterium sp. WL103 | reverse complement strand
CCGCGACGGAATCCACCTCCTGGTCGCCGCGGCGCTCGCGGCGCCGCTGGTCGCGCCGATGCTGCTGATGCCGTTCGGGATCGCCTGGATGCCGCCCGGCTGGGTGCAGTTGGCGCTCGCGACCCCGATCCAGTTCTGGCTCGGCGCCCGGTTCTACCGGGCCGGCTGGCGCGCGCTGCGGGCGGGCGCCGGCAACATGGACCTGCTCGTCGCGCTCGGCACCTCCGCGGCCTACGCGCTGAGCCTGTACCAGCTCGTCCGCGCCGCGGAGGCCGGCCGCGCGACCCCGCACCTGTACTTCGAAGCCTCGGCGGTGGTGATCACCCTGGTGCTGCTCGGCAAGCGCCTGGAGAGCCGCGCCAAGCGCAGCACCGCGTCGGCCATCCGGGCGTTGACGGCGCTGCGGCCCGAGCGCGCGCGCCTGCGA
>NZ_VRUX01000130.1:0-9324 GCF_008039885.1 Methylobacterium sp. WL103 | reverse complement strand
GCACGGCCTCGCGCAGGCGCTTGCCGGCGGCGCGGCGCTTGTCCCAGGGCTCGCCGCCGGTCCGCAGATCGATGTGCGGATAGTCGGCCAGCGGCTCCAGCACGACCTCTTCGGCCGCCTCGTGCGCGTCGCGTCCGTCCTTGTCCTGCCTTTGATCCTGCGCTGGGCCGGGGACGGTCTCGGCCTCGCCGAAGACGTCGTCGCCGCTCATCTGATTCGGTCGTTCCATGCTCGGTCGTCCCAGGGCTGCCGGCGTCTCCCGGTGGCGCTGAACAACCTGAGCCGGAGAAATTTGTTGCGGAGTCGGGGATTATGTCGCCGCGAAAGGCGTGGACAACGCCGGCGCGCCTACCCCGCCGCCAGCTCCACCGTCACGGGCACGTGGTCCGACGGCTTCTCCAGGCCGCGCAGGTGCTTCTGCACCGAGGCCGAGACCAGCCGGTCGGCGGCCTGCGGCGAGAGCAGGAGGTGGTCGATCCGGATGCCGAAGTTCCGCGACCAGGCGGCGGCCTGGTAGTCCCAGAAGCTGTAGAGGCCGGGGCGCGGGTCGCAGGCGCGAACCGCGTCGGTCAGCCCTTCGGCCAGCAGCGCGCGGAACGCCGCCCGCGTGGTCGGCAGGTAGAGCGCGTCGTCGGCCCAGGCCGTGGGCTCGGCCGCATCCTCCGGCTCGGGGATGACGTTGTAGTCGCCCGCGAGCACCAGCGCGGTCTCCTCGCGCATCCGCGCGATCGCGTGAAGACGCAGCCGCTCCAGGAAGGCGAGCTTGTAGGGGTATTTCGGGCTCGCCACCGGGTTGCCGTTCGGCAGGTAGATCGAGGCCACCCGCACCGGCGCGACGCCGTCGCCGCTGACCAGCGCCTCGACGTAGCGGGCCTGCTCGTCCTCGGCGTCGCCCGGGAGCGCGCGCAGCACGGTGGCCGGATCGTAGGTCAGCGGCGCGCGGACCAGCAGCGCGACGCCGTTATAGGCCTTCTGCCCCACCGCCTCGACGGCATAGCCGGCCGCCTCGATCTCGGCGCGCGGGAACGCCTCCTCCTGGCACTTCAGCTCCTGCAGGCAGACCACGTCCGGCTTGGCCTCGTCGAGGAAGGCGAGCAGGTGACCGACCCGCTGCTTGATCGAATTGACGTTCCACGTGGTGATGCGCATCGCTGGCGTCCTGGAGGGCGGAGCCCGTCGTCTGGCGTCCTGGAGGGCGAAGCCCGTCGTCTGGCGTCTTGTGAGGGCGGAGCCCGTCATCGCGCCTTCGCACCGGCCTGACAAGCGGAAGGCCGGGCGCGTCGCCGCCCGCTCACGCAACGAGGCCGCCGGTGGACTGGTTCGAACCGATCGGCGCCTTTTGCGAGCGGGACGGCGCGGCGTTCTGGGCCGAGCCGGTCAACGCCCTGTCCAACGCCGCATTCCTTGTCGCCGCCGTCGCGGCCCATCGGCGCGCCCGCGCGGCGGACGACCGGGCCGGCGTCGCGCTGGCGCTCCTGACGGCGGTCGTCGGCATCGGGTCGTTCCTGTTCCACACGCTCGCCGTGCGTTGGGCCATGCTCGCCGACGTCGTGCCGATCGCCGTGTTCATCCACGCCTACTTCTACCTGGCGATGGTGCGGTTCCTGCGATTCGGGCCGGTCGCCGCATGGGCGGCGACGCTGGCCTTCGCGGGCTTCGGCTTCGGGCTCGTCCCGGCTCTCGACGCCGTCGCCGGCCGCTGGCTTCGCGACATCGAGACCCGCCTGGCCGGCATCGCCGACGCGCCGGACCCGGCCGACGACAAGATCGAGCGCCTGCTCACCGCGCTCGCCGCCCTGCAGCGCGACGCGCTCCAGGACGAGCCGAACCTGTTCGCGGTCCACCTCGACGCCACCGTCGCCGCCCGGCCGATCGCACGCCGCCATCGGGTGCGCCTGCGCAGCCTGGTCGAGCGGGTGATCGAGGAGGGCATGGCCACCGGCACCTTCTCGGCCCGCGACCGCGAACGCGCCATCGCCTACATCTTCGACGCGAGCTACCGCTTCACCCATCCGCTGGCGATTCAGCACGACGCCGAGGTGCCGCGCGACCTCGTCGACGCCCGCTTCGGTGCGGTCATCCACGCGATCCAAAGGGTGCTGCGCGCCGGCATCCTCTGAGCGGAATGACAGGTTTTCGAATCTGTCATAGCGCATCGCCGGCGGCATCGTTCCGCTCGCAAAGCCCTCGGAAAGCTTGGCTTTTCGAGGGCTTTTCGTTTTGCGCCGCGTCTCCCTCCTGGCCCGAACCCTGCTAGGCTCGACTCCATCGGGTTGATGGAGCGGTGCTTTTCGGCCACACAGCCGCGCAGGAAAAACCGCCGCTTCTGGCGCCGCTTCGAGTCGGATTTCGAACGTCGCGCCGCCCGCAGGCCGCGCCTCACCTTTCACGCATAGCTGGAGACGTCTCGGACATGGCACGCAGCAAGATCGCGCTCATCGGCGCCGGCCAGATCGGCGGAACGCTGGCGCACCTCGCCGGTCTGAAGGAACTCGGCGACGTCGTGCTGTTCGACATCGTCGACGGCGTGCCGCAGGGCAAGGCGCTCGACATCGCCGAATCGGCGCCCATCGACGGCTTCGACGCCAAGTATTCCGGCGCGAGCGACTATTCGGCGATCAGGGGCGCCGACGTGGTGATCGTCACCGCCGGCGTGCCGCGCAAGCCCGGCATGAGCCGCGACGACCTGATCGGGATCAACCTGAAGGTCATGGAGGCCGTCGGCACCGGCATCAAGGAGAACGCGCCCGACGCGTTCGTGATCTGCATCACCAACCCGCTCGACGCCATGGTCTGGGCGTTGCAGAAGTTCTCCGGGCTCCCGACGAACAAGGTCGTCGGCATGGCCGGCGTGCTCGACTCGGCCCGCTTCCGCCACTTCCTGGCCGAAGAGTTCAAGGTCTCGGTCGAGGACGTCACCGCCTTCGTGCTCGGCGGCCACGGCGACGACATGGTGCCGCTCACCCGCTACTCGACCGTGGCTGGCGTGCCGCTGACCGACCTGGTCAAGCTCGGCTGGACCACCCAGGAGAAGCTCGACGCCATGGTCGAGCGCACCCGCAAGGGCGGCGGCGAGATCGTCAACCTGCTCAAGACCGGCTCGGCCTTCTATGCGCCGGCGGCCTCCGCCATCGCGATGGCGGAGAGCTACCTCAAGGACAAGAAGCGGGTGCTGCCCTGCGCCGCCTACCTCGACGGCCAGTACGGCATCTCCGGCATGTATGTCGGCGTCCCCGTCGTGATCGGCGAGAACGGCGTCGAGCGCGTGCTGGAGGTGACCTTCGACGCGGCCGAGAAGGCGATGTTCGACAAGTCCGTCGGCGCGGTGAACACGCTGATCGAGGCCTGCAAGACGGTGAATCCCGCGCTCGCCTGAGCCACGACGTTTGTCGTCCCGGGGCCGCGAAGCGGAGCCCGGGATCCAGAACCACAGGTGGTGCTCCAGTTTGCCGCGACAGCGGCTCTGGATTCCGGGCTCGCCTCCGGCGCCCCGGAATGACGGAGAGGGTCCTTCGATGAACATCCACGAATACCAAGCCAAGGCGGTGCTGAAGGAGTTCGGGTTGCCCGTCTCCAAGGGCGTCGCGATCTTCAAGCCCGAGGAGGCCGAGGCCGCCGCCAAGGAGCTCGGCGGCCCGGTCTGGGTGGTGAAGAGCCAGATCCACGCGGGCGGCCGCGGCAAGGGCACCTTCAAGGGGGCTCCGGCCGGCGCCAAGGGCGGGGTGCGCGTCACCAAGTCGATCGACGAGGTGAAGCAGTTCGCCGGCGAGATGCTCGGGCAGACGCTGGTGACGATCCAGACCGGAGAGGTCGGCAAGCAGGTCAACCGGCTCTACATCGAGGAAGGCGCGCAGATCGCGGCCGAGTTCTACCTGTCGATGCTGGTCGACCGCGAGACCGGCCAGGTCGCGTTCGTCGTCTCGACGGAAGGCGGCATGGACATCGAGACGGTGGCCCACGACACCCCTGAGAAGATCGTCACCTTCTCGGTCGATCCGGCCACCGGCATCATGCCCCATCACGGCCGCGCGGTCGCCAAGGCGCTCGGCCTCACGGGTCCCCAGGCCAAGGAAGCCGCCGACCTCACGAACAAGCTCTACGCGGCCTTCACGGCCAAGGACATGAGCATGCTCGAGATCAACCCGCTGGTCCTCACCGGCGACGGCCACCTCAAGTGCCTCGACGCCAAGATCTCGTTCGATTCGAACGCGCTCTACCGTCACCCCGACATCGTCGCGCTGCGCGACGAGACCGAGGAGGACGCCAAGGAGATCGAGGCCTCGAAATACGACCTCGCCTACATCGCGCTCGACGGCACGATCGGCTGCATGGTCAACGGCGCCGGCCTCGCCATGGCGACGCTGGACATCATCAAGCTCTACGGCGAGGAGCCGGCCAACTTCCTCGACGTCGGCGGCGGCGCGACCGAGGAGAAGGTCACCGCGGCCTTCAAGATCATCACCGCCGACCCGCAGGTGAAGGGCATCCTGGTCAACATCTTCGGCGGCATCATGAAGTGCGACGTCATCGCCCGCGGCGTGATCGCGGCGGTGAAGGCGGTCGGCCTGGAGGTGCCGCTCGTCGTGCGCCTCGAGGGCACCAACGTCGAGGAAGGCAAGGCGATCATCAGCGGCTCCGGCCTCAACGTGATCCCGGCGGACGACCTCGACGACGCCGCGCAGAAGATCGTCGCCGCCGTGAAGAAGGGCTGAAGCACCATGTCCATCCTCATCGACGCGAACACCAAGGTCATCTGCCAGGGCTTCACCGGCAAGAACGGGACCTTCCACTCCGAGCAGGCGATGGCCTACGGAACCAAGATGGTCGGCGGCACCTCGCCGGGCAAAGGCGGGTCCAAGCACCTCGGCCTGCCGGTCTTCGACACGGTCGGCGAGGCCCGCGAGGCCACCGGCGCGACCGCGTCCGTGGTCTACGTGCCGCCGCCGGGCGCGGCCGACGCGATTTGCGAGGCGATCTCGGCGGAGATGCCGCTGATCGTCTGCATCACCGAGGGTATCCCGGTGCTCGACATGGTGCGGGTCAAGCGCGCGTTGGAAGGCTCGAAGTCGCGCCTGATCGGGCCGAACTGCCCCGGCGTCGTCACGGCGGGCGAATCGAAGATCGGCATCATGCCGGCCAACATCTTCAAGCCGGGCTCGGTCGGCATCGTCTCGCGCTCGGGCACGCTGACCTACGAGGCGGTGTTCCAGACCTCGACCGCGGGCCTCGGCCAGACCACGGCGGTCGGCATCGGCGGCGACCCGGTGAAGGGCACCGAGTTCATCTCCATGCTGGAACTGTTCCTCGCCGACGAGAAGACCAAGTCGATCGTGATGATCGGCGAGATCGGCGGCTCGGCCGAGGAGGAGGCGGCGCAGTTCCTGGCCGACGAGGCCAAGCGCGGCCGCAAGAAGCCGATGGTCGGCTTCATCGCCGGCCGCACCGCGCCTCCGGGCCGCCGCATGGGCCATGCCGGCGCGATCATCTCCGGCGGCAAGGGCGGCGCCGAGGACAAGATCGCGGCGATGGAGGCCGCGGGCATCCGCGTCTCGCCCTCGCCCGCGCGCCTCGGCTCGACGCTCGTCGAGGTCCTCAAGGGCTGAAACCCAGTGACAGCCGCGCGCGTATGGCCCCGCGCGCGGCTGTGTTGCAGCGCACGCAAGCCCGTGACGCCATATGATGGACGACGAGGCGCCGCTTCGCGCGCCCGCAAGGAATCGCAGCGCGGCCCGAGCCTCCCCGAGCGGAGGCGCCTCCCGCGCGATGACGCGGCTCTCGCGCGCCGGCGGAGAGCCCGCAAGGACAGGATGACCCGCCGATGGCACGCCAGGACGTGAACGAAGCGCTGCTGGAGACCTCGTTCCTCTATGGCGGCAACGCCGCCTACATCGAGGAACTGCAGGCGGCCTACGCCCGCAACCCGTCCTCGGTCGATCCCGAGTGGCAGACCTTCTTCAAGGGCCTGGGCGAGGACGAGACCCTGGTCGAGAAGAACGCCGCCGGCGCCTCGTGGACCAAGCCGAACTGGCCGGTTCCGGCCAACGGCGAGATCGTCTCGGCCCTCGACGGCAACTGGGCGACCCTGGAGAAGGCGGTCGGCGAGAAGATCCTCGCCAAGGGCGCGGAGAAGGGCGAGCAGAGGCCCGGCAAGCCGACCGACGGCCTCGCGGTCACCACCCGGACCGGCGTCTCGGTGGAGCAGGCGACCAAGGATTCGGTCCGCGCGATCATGCTGATCCGCTCGTACCGCATGCGCGGCCACCTCCACGCCAAGCTCGATCCGCTCGGCCTCGCGCCCCGCGGCGACCACGAGGAGCTGCACCCGCAGCATTACGGCTTCCTCGAATCCGATTGGGACCGGCCGATCTTCCTCGACAACGTGCTGGGGCTGGAGTTCGGCACGATCCGCGAGATCGTCGCGATCCTGGAGCGGACCTACTGCCAGACGCTCGGCGTCGAGTTCATGCACATCTCCGATCCCGAGGAGAAGGCGTGGCTGCAGGAGCGCATCGAGGGCAAGGACAAGGAGATCTCGTTCACGCCGGAAGGCCGCCGCGCGATCCTCAACAAGCTGATCGAGGCCGAGGGCTTCGAGAAGTTCCTCGACCTCAAGTACACCGGCACCAAGCGCTTCGGCCTCGACGGCTCGGAGGCGATGATCCCGGCCCTCGAGCAGATCATCAAGCGCGGCGGCGCGCTCGGCGTGCGCGAGATCGTACTCGGCATGGCCCACCGCGGCCGCCTCAACGTGCTCACCAACGTGATGGCAAAGCCCTTCCGGGCGGTGTTCAACGAGTTCAAGGGCGGCTCGGCCTCGCCGGCCGAGGTCGAGGGCTCGGGCGACGTGAAATACCATCTCGGTGCCTCGTCCGACCGCGCCTTCGACGGCAACAACGTCCACCTGTCGCTCACCGCCAACCCGTCGCACCTCGAGATCGTCGATCCCGTCGTGCTCGGCAAGGTCCGCGCGAAGCAGGACCAGCGCGCCAAGCCCAACGTGGTGCGCGCCAGCGTGATGCCGCTGCTGATCCACGGCGACGCGGCCTTCGCCGGCCAGGGCGTGGTCGCGGAGTGCCTCGGGCTCTCAGGCCTGAAGGGCCACCGCACCGGCGGTTCGATCCACTTCATCATCAACAACCAGATCGGCTTCACCACCGATCCGCGCTTTTCGCGTTCGTCGCCCTACCCGTCCGACGTGGCGAAGATGGTCGAGGCGCCGATCTTCCATTGTAACGGCGACGACCCCGAGGCCGTGACCTTCGCCACCAAGGTCGCCGTCGAGTACCGCCAGAAGTTCGGCAAGCCGGTCGTGATCGACATGCTGTGCTACCGCCGCTTCGGCCACAACGAGGGCGACGAGCCGGCCTTCACCCAGCCGAAGATGTACCAGCGCATCCGCAAGCACACCTCGGTGCTGGAGAGCTACGCCCGCAAGCTGATCGAGAACGGCACCCTGAGCCAGGAGGCCTACGACGCCCGCAAGGCCGAGTTCCGGGCGATCCTGGACGCCGAACTCGAGGTCGCCGGCACCTACAAGGCCAACAAGGCCGACTGGCTCGACGGGCGATGGTCCGGCTTCAAGGCCGTGCACGAGGACGTGGACGACCCGCGCCGCGGCCGCACCGGCGTGCCGGCCGAGACCCTGCGCGAGATCGCGGGCAAGATCACCCAGGCGCCCCCTGGCTTCCACCTGCACCGGACGATCCAGCGCTTCATGGACAACCGCGCCAAGGCGGTGGAGACCGGCGTCGGCATCGACTGGGCGACGGCGGAAGCTCTGGCCTTCGGCGCGACCATGCTCGACGGCAACCGCGTCCGGCTCTCGGGCCAGGACGTCGAGCGCGGCACCTTCTCGCAGCGCCACGCCGTGGTGATCGACCAGGAGAACGAGCAGCGCTTCACGCCGCTGAACGCGATCCGCGAGGGCCAGGCACCGCTGGAGGTCATCAACTCGATGCTCTCCGAGGAGGCGGTGCTCGGCTTCGAGTATGGCTACTCGGCGGCCGAACCGAACGCCCTCGTGTTGTGGGAGGCGCAGTTCGGCGACTTCGCCAACGGTGCGCAGGTGGTCATCGACCAGTTCATCGCGTCCGGCGAGCGCAAGTGGCTGCGCATGTCCGGCCTCGTGATGCTGCTGCCGCACGGCTACGAGGGCCAGGGCCCGGAGCACTCGTCCGCGCGCCTGGAGCGCTACCTGCAGTCCTGCGCCGAGGACAACATGCAGGTCGCCAACTGCACCACGCCGGCGAACTACTTCCACATCCTGCGGCGCCAGCTGAAGCGCGACTTCCGCAAGCCGCTGGTGCTGATGACCCCGAAGTCGCTGCTGCGCCACAAGCGGGCGGTGTCGAGCCTCGACATGCTGGCGGAGGGCTCGACCTTCCACCGCATCCTCTGGGACGACGCCGAGCACGAGGAGGGCGGCGTCAAGCTGGTGCGCGACGACAAGGTCCGCCGCGTCGTGCTGTGCTCGGGCAAGGTCTACTACGACCTGTTCGAGGAGCGCGAGAAGCGCGGTGTCAACGACGTCTACCTGCTGCGCGTCGAGCAGCTCTACCCGTTCCCGCTCAAGGCGCTGGCGAACGAGATGGGCCGCTTCCGCAACGCCGAGGTGGTGTGGTGCCAGGAGGAGCCCAAGAACATGGGCGCCTGGGCCTTCGTCGAGCCCTACCTCGAATGGGTGCTCGGCCAGGCCGGCTCCGCGGTGAAGCGCGCCCGCTACGTCGGCCGCCCGGCCTCCGCATCGACCGCCGTCGGGCAGATGTCGAAGCATCAGGCGCAGCTCCAGGCCTTCCTCAACGAGGCCCTCGCGGTCTGACCTTTCGACGACGCGGCGGCTCCTGATGGGCCGCCGCACCCTATCCCGGCCGTCCGGTACGGCCCAACCGATCCGGCGTGAGAAACATGGCAACCGACATCCTCGTCCCGACGCTCGGCGAATCCGTCAGCGAGGCCACCATCGGCCGCTGGTTCAAGAAGCCGGGCGACATGGTCGCGGCCGACGAGCCCCTGGTCGAGCTCGAGACCGACAAGGTGACCCTCGAAGTCAACGCCCCGGCCGCCGGCGAGCTCGGTGAGATTTTGGTCAAGGACGGCGAGACGGTGGAGCCGGGCGCGCTCCTCGGCTCGATCGTCGAGGCGAGCGGCGGGGCCGCCAAGCCCGCGCCGAAGAAGGACACCGAGGCAGCGAAGGCGTCCGCCCCCGACGCGAAGGCGGTCGAGGCGGCGCCGGCCAAGGACTGTCTCTTATACACAAAACCGCGCCCACGAGACCGCAGCCACACGCGAATCCCCTCTACTGCATGAAAAAAAAAAAGGGGGGGG
>NZ_VRUX01001309.1:0-427 GCF_008039885.1 Methylobacterium sp. WL103 | reverse complement strand
GGCGCTCGCGGCGCCCGACCCGGCCACCCTCGACGCGGCCGAGGCCCTGGGCCTCACCCCGCGCAAGATCCTCTTCGAGGTGCGGCTGCCGATCGGTGCCGGCATCCTGATCGGGGCGCTCCGCGTCGCCTGCGTCCAGGCGATCGGGCTCGCGACGCTCGGGGCGCTCGTCGGGGCGGGCGGCCTCGGCGGCATCGTCTTCGACGGCATGGCGCAGTTCGCCCCGGACCTGATCCTGCTCGGGGCGATCCCGATCGTCGTGCTGTCTCTGGCCGTCGAGCGGGCGTTGAGCCGCGTCGAGGACCGCGTGCGGAGGACGGCATGAGCGTCCGTCGCGCCCTGCGCCCGGCCCTCGGGGCGCTCGTCGCAGGCCTGGTGCTTGCAGCCCTCAGTCACCCGGCCGTCGCCTCGGCGATCGTCGCAGGCC
>NZ_VRUX01001308.1:0-428 GCF_008039885.1 Methylobacterium sp. WL103 | reverse complement strand
GGGCCGGCACCGCGCGCAAGATCCGCGACGGCGCCGCCCTGAACGCCCGCAACCGCCCGATCCTCGTGGCGCTGGCGCGCGCGCACCGCATTCCGCTGGCGAGCCACGACGACACGACGCTCGCCGACGTGGCGATGTCGCAGGCCGAGTCGGTGGCGCTCGCCGAGTTCCCGACCACCCGCGAGGCGGCAGAAGCCTCGCACGCGGCCGGCATCACCGTGATGATGGGGGCACCCAACCTGATCCGCGGCGGCTCCCATTCCGGCAACGTGGCGGCGCAGGAACTGGCCGAGGCCGGCCTGCTCGGCATCCTGTCCTCCAACTACGTGCCGGCGAGCCTGCTGATGGCGGCGTTCCAGCTGCCCAAGCGCGTGCCCGGCATCGACCTGGCCGCCGCCATCTGCTGGCTCGCCGGCACGTAGTTGGAG